>JAFWXZ010000014.1 GCA_017522795.1 Clostridia bacterium
CATAAGATAGTAATAAATGATCTCATCAGGGCATATGGGCTTTGCACATCGGGCATTCTCACCAAAACGGGATATAACGTCGGTCCAATGCCAATCCATATCAATGGTAGCGACGGTTATAGGGATCTCTCTATCGATGAATTTCTGCATCAGGCTGCGATATTCCTCCTGGGTATAGGCGCGATAGCGGCTCCACCAGTTTCCGAGGGCAAATTTCGGGATAAGGGGTACCTCGCCCGTAAGCTTAAAGAAATCGCGGAGCTGACCGAGGTGGTCGCCAGCGTAAACGAACCAATAGCGGTCGGAGCAGGCAGGACGGGGAGAGATGGTGCCGTCGGGATTCAGAAGAAGGCTCTTCGAGTCGTCCATAACCGACGTGCCAAGGCGCGAGGTGATGCCTTTTTCAAGCCTTGTGCTACCGTTCACTCTGTCAAGAGTGCGGGCGGTACCCGGGAGCACTCCACCGCCAAAATGCTTGGTATAAACGTGGGGAGGCCAAGTAGCTTCGACTACCTTTCCGCTTGATTTTTTCACCTTAAAGGATGCGCGGGACGTCTGTACTTCCACGTATTTTTCATCCTCGCAAAGCTTATATTTGACCTCACAGAAATCTCGGTTCATTACCGTTTGCGTGGGCAGATCGGTAAATGCTCCTCTGCCTATATCGGTGTTCGCCGCTATTTCGGTGCGAAGTAATCTGTCGGTTATTAAGGATATACGGAGATAATCGTTTTTATAGATGATCATAGCACTTTCCCTTTTCAAGTTTATTTACATTAATTTTACCATAATTATATAATAAAGTCAAGAAAAACCGCAGTCGGTCAAGACTGCGGTTTTACATCAAATAAAGAAAAGCCAGATAAGCTTGGATATAATATGCACGCCCATATGGGCGAGAATTGCGTACTGAATGCCATATCTGCGATAGAGTCTGCCAAAAAGAAGTCCAATGCCGCCGTTCAGCAGGAAGCAGCGGAGGATGATCATAGCGTTTATCTCCATCATAGCGACGGTAGCAGGCAGATGCCCTGCCGCAAAGAGTGTCGCCAAGATGATATTTGCCCACACAAGCTGTGCGGTGGTAGGCTCGGAACGACGAGAGAACTTCATCAGGATAAAGGCGATAAGCGACATCATAAACAGGCGCATCATTATCTCCTCTATCACACCGCCGTATGTAAGGGCGGCTATAATGTACTCGGCGGTAGGCTTGACAAGGTAGCTATCCTTCAGAAGGGTAGAAAAATTGTTGAAGAAGAATATGTCTGAGAGAATTAACGCACAGCCGCCAAAAACCGATACGAGTATTACCGATAGTGTGGGACGAGCCTCAAAGCTCACGGAACGCCAGAGTCCAAGCTTCTCGGCAAGCAGGCGACCTACAATGCCGCAGAATATGGCGTAGCCAACCGACTGAATGGTAGTGACAAGAATCAAAGCATCCAAGCTACCAAGCTGAGCCACCGCCTCTTCAAGAAGTGCGGGGTCGGTGGACTGAATAGTATAAACACCTGTGAAATATCCACCAACAAGCCCGAAAACCGCCAAAAATACAATAAACCAAAGATTTTTCTTCAAATATGCTATCATTTTATTTCTCCATCTGTTTCTTTTCATCCATATAGATGAGGTAAGCGTATATGCTCATAGCTATGATGGCGATGAAAAGCACTATCATCATAACGATCATACAGATGACGCCGCTGAAAATAAGAGCAAATACTGCAATAATAATTCCTGCGATTACCGAGGTATAGCCTGCAAATCTGTTGCTCTTCTGCCAGGTGACATCATTGTACCTTGTCCAGGGCAGACGGAGGCCCACAAGACTGTTTTTCTTAGCCTTGGGCATAATGTTGCCAAGCACGATGAAGGCAATACCCATAGCGACGGTCATAATTCTGAAAATGTCTACCTCTGCTGCCGGTGTGCTATCCAGCTGGGAGTAGGACATATAGATCGTAGCGGCGTTCAGCACGGTAAAGAGCAGCGAGATCGCCGTAAAGGTAAAGCCCAGCACCTTGACGTTTGCCTTTGCCTCTGCTACAGCCTTTTCATCGGCGGACTCCTTTATCCTCCTGCGGTAGGAGGCGTCGGCAACAAACCATACGCCAAGCATCACAAGCATAATGACCGACATAATCATCAGCTCATATTTTGAGCCCCAGCGGTCTGCCACACCTGCGCCGTTAAAATGCACGGGAACGGTATCCGGCATAAAGGAAATTCCGACCAGCGTGCCGAAAAAGTTAACCAAAAGGATCACTATGTTTATAATTTTAATTTTCATCTTTACTACCTCCAAATTGCTTAGCCCATAGGATAATCTCCTCAAAAACCGAGGTGTTTATCTCATAATAAATAAAGTTTTTCTCCCTGTACTCCATAACCAGATCTGCCCCCTTCAAAAGCTTCAGATGATATGACAGGGCGGCGGGTGTGACCGAGAGTCGCTCGGCAATTTCGCCCGCGCTGAGCCGCCCCTCGCGGAGCATCTCGAGAATGTCGCGGCGCTGCTTATCGGACAGTACCTTAAAAATATTAAATTCGCTCATTTTGAACACCTATTTAAAAATTTCTTTAAATAGATTATATGCTATTTTGAGAAAAAAGTCAAGAGGTATTTAAAATATTTTTTAAATAGTTGCAAAGAAGGTCGGTTTGTGTTATAATGAAGAAAAAAATATTTTTCGGAGACAAAAAATGAAAAAGATACTGTGTTTATTACTGATACTTTGTCTTGCGCTGCCCTTAATCGGCTGCGAGAGCTCAAAGTCCTTTATCAACGGAGTAAATCTCAGCGAGTTTTCTATCGTTTATTCAGAGGAGGACAGCGATTACTCAAAGCGCGCGGCTGAGTATATTCAGGATATGATAAGCGAAAGGACCGAGCTTGAGCTTCCCGTTATTGAAGACAACGAGAGTCCGAGGGCAAACGAGATCGTTGTGGGTAATACAAACAGAGCTATCTCGGCAAAGCTTGATGCAGATACCGAGGGGGTTGAATTTTCAATTCTCGCGGAGGGCGGAAGCGTTGCGCTGGAGGGCGACTACTTCATCATTGCAGCGGCGGCATATTTCTTCGTTGAAAATTACGTTCCCACCGACGATTTTGATGCTACGGTGCCTGAGGAAGTGAAGGTACACAATCCTATTATCAAGGATGCAAAGAACTTTATAATGCTTATCGGCGACGGAATGGGTGTATATCAGACAAGGATATTTGAGTATATGGAAAATGACCTTGAGTACGGAGATGGCGAGGATATTTTCTATGGCTATTACCTGCCCTATATGGGTTATTCCAGAACCGAGTCGCTCTCGGGTGTGACCGACAGCGCGGCTGGCGGAACGGCTCTTTCATCAGGTTACAAGACCTACAACGAATATATTGGACGCGACAAGGATCAGAAGGACGTAAAGCTGCTTACCGAGCTTGCAAGCGAGCTTGGAATGGGAGCGGGCGTTATGTCCACCGAGACCAACACTGGCGCAACCCCCGCATCCTTCTCCGCCCACGCGGACGGACGCGATGACAGCTATGATATAAGACTCAGTCAGTCGGCAGCAAAGAAGAACTACGGCATCAAAATAAACTGCGGCTTCAATCAGTACAGCGAAAGCGGAGTAAACGATATCGAGACCGCGCTTGATACTATGTTAAGCGAGATAAGCGAGGGTAAGGACGGCTTCTTCCTTATGTACGAGGAGGCCTACATTGACAAGCATTGCCATAACAATGACCTTGAAGCCACCTTCGAGGCTATGGTAAGATTCAACCAAGCGATCGGAAGGGCTATGGAATACGCATTCTACAATCCCGAGACCTTCGTGCTTATTACCGCGGACCACGAGACAGGCGACCTTTGCCCGAATGACGAGGGCGCGCTTGAATATCACACCGAGGAGCATACCGCCCACAACGTGCCGGTGTTTACCTACGGCAAAGGCGCAGAGTTGTTTGACGGAGTGGAGATGGAGAACATACAGATCGCCCACACTATAGCAAGCTTTATGGGTGTATACGACTTTGGTGATCAGAGCGTTTATCAGTATTTAGGTAAATGATTATGAAAGAAAAAATCGGTGAAAAAAGCCGATTTTTTCTTTTTTATGTAAATAATAGCGTACTTTTTAGCCGATTTTGTCCTCGAGATAGTGGCAAACGTCGCCAACCGTCTCAAACTTTACGAACTCGGTAAATCTGAAGCCGAAGGCATCCTCGATCTCCATAGACATCATCATAAGGGCGAGAGAATCGAAGCCGAGGTCCTCGATAAGTTTGGTATTTTCGGTGACACCCGACATATCCATATCGGGAAGAACCTTCGATAGTACTGCTTTAAGCTTTTCAAGCATATTACTTTTTCCTTTCTTATTACAAGCTTTTTCTGTATGCGCGTCTGCGCTTGTGCTGGCGGGCATCAAAGTATTTCCACTGTGCCTGCACGGCGGTATTGGTTTCAAGATTAAGATTGGTTTCGCAGCTCTCGACCTTTCCGCTATCGAGAATTTCAAGTATTCCGTCAACGAGGATAGCGTTTATTCCCGCCATCTGATACTCGGGGCGAACGGCTACAAGGCCCAGGTCGATAACCCTGGGATTTTTTACAGTTTTAAGCAGCTTTATCAGGGCGGAGGGAGTAAGGCGTCCGCCGCTTGCCTTAACCGAATCACCAATTCCAGGGAAGCAGAGGCCGAAGCCCACTACCCTGTCGTTTTCATCACAGATGAAGATAGCGTATTCCTTGTTCACTATCATCATAAACTGAGAGATCAGCTCATCCTGGGCATCCTTCGGGATCTCGACAGTGCCGTAAAGGTGGCTGTAGCACTCTGCGAGGCAATCGAAGAAGCCGTCGCGGTACTTTTCTATGTACTTTTTCTTCGGCAAATTTGTGGGAGCGATATGCAGCTTGTTCATCTCAAGGGAGCGCTTTGCCACGCGGGAGAGCATTTCGTTGCGCTTTTCGGGTTTTTTGAGCTGATATTCAAGCCAGTCAACGTCCTTTTCGTATCCGAGGCGCTCGATAAGTCTGCCATAATACTCGTAGTTATACTGCTCCTCAAAGGTGGAGTTTTCCTCAAAGCCCTCAACGAGCAATCCCTCTCGGTCAAGGTCGGTATAGCCGAGCGGACCGCAGATCTCGGTCATTCCCTGCCCGACGCCCCATCTCTCAACCGCGGAGAACAGCTCCCGCGCCACCTCGATATCGTCAATGCAGTCAAACCTGGTGAAGCGGATCTGCTTCGTATTATGGGCGCGATTATACTCCTTCTGCAAAATGCCCTGAATACGACCGACGGTTATACCGCCGCGCAGAGCAAGATAAAACACCGCATCTGCATCCTGGGTTTTACCGCCGCTCTTCAGCAGCTTTTTCTCATCCGAGTAAAGCGGGGGAACGAAATAGGGGCAATTCTTATATAGGCGCAGAGGAAATTCTATGAATTCACGAATATCCCACGCCGTTTTTACCTCTCTGATTTCAAGCATAAATATGTATTATCCTTTCCTGCCAAAGCTATCCCTTATTCAAGGGGCTCATCGTCACGACGGAGGAACGCAAGGCCGTAGCCTGCAAGCCAGGGGCCGTTGTGACTACCGCTTACGGGGGACATGATAACCGCCTCGTGATTGGTCTGAACACCGAACTTGCCCTCTATTTCCTTCAGGGTTTCGATAAGCGAGGGGCCTGTGTATACGTGGAAGAGAATATAGTCCTCGGGAGAACGGTCGCCGATCTTCTCCTTGATAAGCTCGCAGCTGCGTGCAAGCGCCTTCTTCTGTGTACGCACGCTCTCAAGCGCTACGCACTCGCCCTCCTTATTAAAGGTAAGCACGGGGCAGAAGTTGAGGATCTGTCCCATAAGAGCCTTTCCGCCCTTGAGCCTGCCGTTATAGATAAGGTAATCAAGCTTTCCGTCTACGCCGAGGAACACCTGACGATCCATCATCCACTTGGTTTCCTTAAGGATCTGCTCACTAGACATTCCCTGTGCCGCAAATTCAGCCGCACGCACAGCAAGGAAGCCCTCGCCAAAGCAGGTGATCTTGGTATCAACGACGTGGATCTTCAGTCTGCCCTCAAACTCCTTCGCGATAAGGCAGATCTTATTATACGTACCACCAAGATAAGAGGAAATAGCGTAAACAATAGCCTCGTCATAGCCCTCCTCAATAGCTCTCTCAAAGCAACCCATAATATCCTCGGTGTCGGGCATAGCGGTGGAGGGGAGATTCTTCTTGGGATCCTCAAGGGTTTCAAGATACTGATAGAATGCTACGGGATCAAGGTCAAGTCCCTCCTTATACTCCTTGCCGCCATAGATAACGTGGATGCGGAGTATCTCAATGCCAAGCTGCTGATATCTTTCGGGGGCGTAATCAATACAGCCCGTGGACGTACACATAATTTTGATTTTACTCATTTTTATTTACCTCTTATTTAGATTTTGTTTTTATCTTTATCAAAGATAGCCTTGTTCTCTGCCATATTGATGAACATACCCGCGATGCTAACGATAGCCTTCTCACCCGCGTTGCCGCGCGCCTTAATAACAGGCTTTGCCACGCCTAAAATATTGCCGCCGCCAAGCGAGCCGATATCGTAGATGCTCATAAGATGCATACCCAGCTTCATAATCTCCTGGCTGCCCGTGCGGTGAGCGTACTTCATAACGTCGGTTATAATTCTGGTTGCAGTTCCCTCGGTCACCTTCATAACCTGATTTCCCGCAAAGCCGTCGCACACAAGCACGTCGCACGCGCCCGAGAGTGCGGTGTTGCCCTCAATATTGCCGACGAAGTTAAGGCTCTCGTCAGCGGCGAGGATAGGATAGGTCTCCTTCACTAGCTTATTGCCCTTCGAGGACTCGGCTCCATTTGAAAGCAGGCCTACCTTTGGGCTTTCTATTGCGTATGTATTCCTCATAAACTCCGAGCCAAGACGGGCGAAGTGATGAAGCATAGCAGGGGTGCAGTCGATGGTCGCACCAGTGTCAACGAGGCAGGTAAAGCCGCCGTTCTCTGCGGGGAGAACCGCCGCAAGCGCGGGACGTACTCTCTCCTTGCCCGACAGATAGCGCATAGCTCCCGTGAGAAGCACGCCCGTGTTGCCCGAGGTGACAAATCCGAAGAGATCCTCCCTCTCGGAAAGGGTTTTCAGTCCCTTCAGCATAGAGGACTCGGTCTTATTGAAGATCGCATCCGCGGGGGAATCGTAATTTGTAATTTCAAGGGGTGCGTCCAGGATCTCAACGCGATCCATAGGCATACCAAGTGACGCGCACTCGGCAGAGATAAGCTCGCTATCGCCAACAAGCATTACCGAGAGATTCTCATACTTTTCAAGGGCGAGAGACGCACCCTTTATTACCACGGAAGCGCCTTTGTCGCCGCCCTTTGTATCTATAACTATTTTGATCATAACAATCTCCTTATTCTACAGCAATCAGATAATCATACACGTCCTGTCCGCCCTCATATACAACGATCTCAAGGTCGGGATATTCCTCGCCAATTCTATCGGTAAGGCTGACGCGACGGTCGGCATCAACATCCTTGCCAACGAAGATAGTGACTATCTCGGCAAGATCGGTATCAACAACGGTCTTCAGCATATCGAGAGCTGCCTGCTCTGCATTTTCGGCAGTGGCAACTATCTCGCCTGCGCTTATCGCCATATAATCACCCTCGTGGATCTCTCTGCCGTCGATCCTTACGTCGCGGACAGCGCGGGTTATCTCACCGTCTACCACGGTGCCTGCAGCCAGAGTTGCGCCTCCAACGATAACCTTAATATCAGTAATGGTCGGGTTGATAACCGAGAGAGCCGCGTAGCCCTGCATAAGATTCTTGGTGGGAATGACGTGAACTGTCGCACCCTCGTAAGTTTTTGCCGCCTGCTCTGCCGCGAGAAGAATGTTCTTGTTATTTGGTAGAACGAGAATGTGCTCTGCATTGCAGGCGTCAAACGCCCTGATAAAGTCCTCGATAGAGGGGTTTGCCGTCTGGCCGCCGCGGATCACGTAATCTGCGCCCATATCGCTAAAAAGAGCGCATATGCCATCGCCAAGCGCAACGGCGGCGGTGGCAACTCTTTTCTTCGGCTTATTCTTCGGCTTTTCGCTCTCCGAATGGCCGACGGACATATTCTCTATTTTTACGGTAAGGAACTCACCGTATTTCTGCATTCGATCAAGGATTAGTCCGGGGGTAAAAGTATGTACGTGAACCTTTACAACATCATCCTGCTTATATGCTACTATGCTCTCGCCCTGAAAGCTCGTTTAAATCTGAAAGAATAGTTGCAATATCAAAGCTATCGGGATCCACCTTTGCGCTGGTGAGTCTGAGAAGGAACTCGGTGCAATATCCGAACTCAAGGATGCTGTCACGGGTGAAGCTGTCAATATTTATGGCAGGCTTGCTATGATCGGCGGTAAGCTTTACCTCCGCCTTTACCTCACCAGTCAGCGCGCCAAGCATACCCTCGGCAATGAAGAGATAGCCTGCTCCGCCCGAGTCCACCACCTCTGCCTCTGCAAGCGCGGGAAGCAGATCGGGGGTTCTGGCAAGCGAGCGACGAGCCTCCTCCACGTGAAGCCTGAGGAAGTCCTCTACGGTAGAATCCTCACGAATATTGGCAATAGCGTACTCGGTGCTTTCTCTGAACACGGTGAGAATAGTTCCTTCGGTGGGGTTCTGCACCGATGCGTAGGAGGTTTTTATACCGTTCTTATAGGCGGCTGCAAGATCTGCGGCAGTCGCAGACTCACAGTCCTTAAGATACTCGTTTATTCCGGCGAAGATCTGGGAGAGGATAACTCCGGAATTTCCTCTTGCGGACAGGAGTGCCGCGCGGGCAAAGCAGCGGGAGACCGCGCCAATGCTGGCAACATCTGCGCCAAGGGTGGAAAGGCCGCCCTCAACCGTACTGAACATATTTGTACCCGTGTCGCCATCGGCTACGGGGAAAACGTTAAGCGAATTAAGCTCGCCTATATGCTGACAAAGCACGGCAGCGCCGCCCGACAGCATCTCGGCATAGCATTTTCCGTCAATTTTCTGATTGCTCATTCTTTTCTCCTAAAATAAAAAAGACTTATTATTTTAATATAGTGTAAATTATATATTAAAAAGTACAACTGAAAATCAATTCAACCTCAACTTTTGTTGAAAAAAGGCGTATGCCGATGCATACGCCTTTTGAATTATTTATGAGTTATTCCATTAAGGTGACTACGAATCTTGCACCGCCGCCCTCATTATCCTCTACTCTGATATTGCCGCCGCAAAGGGTGAGAATTCTCTTTGCAAGGGGGAGTCCGAGACCGTGTCCCTGCTGCTCGCGAGAGTTATCGTGCTGATAGAATTTATCGAAGATGCGCTTTTTTGCATCGTCGGGAATTCCGGGGCCCCTGTCCTCTATAACAAAGATGATACTATCACCCTGCTTCGTAAGATTAAGCCTTACGAGGCCGCCGCTTTTGCTGAATTTTATTGCATTGCTGAGCAGGTTGTCCCACACGTGACGCATAAGTCCCTCGTTACCGAGATATTTTATCTCCTCAAGCTCTACGTCAAACTCAATTTCCTTGTCGAGCCAGGCGCCCTCCATACCGAGAAGAGACTCGCGGATCTGCTCGTCAAGCTGGTAGAGCTGCTGATTGGTTTCAATAGTCTGGTTCTCCAGCTTTGAAAGCAGAAGAATATTGCCCACAAGGTCGGAGAGTCTGCCCGTGTTATAGAGTATCTTCTCCACGTACTGTTGCTGATCCTGTGAGAGATTGTCACCGCCCTGAAGCAGAGTGGAATATCCCTCTATGGCGGCTATGGGCGTTTTGAACTCGTGGGAAACGTTTGAGGTAAAGTCGCGCTGAAGCATCTCGGTGGTGCCAAGCTCGTGTACCATCAGATTAAAGCCAGAGTATACCTCCTGGATCTCCTGGGAATTTGAGGTTTCAACAAGCCTTGTATCAAAATCACCGTCTGAAACCCGCTCCATAGCGGCGCAGAGATTCTTTATAGGCTCGAATATCCATTTCGACGTGAGGAATGAGAAGGTAAGACCGAGAATAAGCGCAACCGCGGTTATCAGAAGCGAAAGCTCGGTGTTATCAAGCTCGATACCCCATATTCGCAGGAACTGGGCAATACCGTAGCCAAGCCAGATATTAATGAAAAGAGAAACCGCTACCACTATAAACAGTCGCCACTGCAGATTAAATCCATCCTTCTTCTGACGCCTTATCTGATCGAACGCCTCTCGCACTCTTACGTAGTAGCCGCTCTTTTCCTCGTGATGCTGATTATTCTGCCTCATAGCTTTATCACCTTGTATCCTACGCCGCGCATCGTGACGATCTTGAAATCGGTGCTGTCACGGAAGCGATCGCGAAGTCTGCCGATATGTACATCAACGGTGTGGGTATCGCTCTCGTTATCGTAGCCCCAGATATCGTCCATAAGCTGATGTCGGGTAAAGATCTTTCCGGGAGATGCCGCCATCTTATAGAGGAGCATAAACTCCTTCTGCGGCAGGACGAGGCTCTCGGTCTCGGTGGTGACTGTAAGCGAGTCTATTTCCATTACGGTGTTGCCGATAACCTGGCGGCGCTCGCTTATCATCTGGGCGCGACGAAGGAGAGCCTGCACGCGCAGGACCATCTCATTTACATTAATGGGCTTTACCATATAGTCATCGGTGCCCGCGAGGAAGCCGCGGCGCATGTCGTCGAAGGTATCCTTGGCGGTTATCATAAGCACGGGGGTGGTGTTCCCTGCCTCGCGCAGAGTGCGAACAAGCTCGTAGCCGTCAACCACTGGCATCATTATATCCGAAATAATAATATCAAAGTAGTCGCCGTCAAGGGCATCGAGCGCCTCACGTCCGTTGGCAACGCCCTTTACAGAATATCCGTTTTTGGTAAGCACGTGGGCAAAGAGGGCGCGAAGCTCTCTGTCATCCTCGGCAATAAGTATTTTAAGCATACCTTCCTCCAGATTAGATTTATTATATATATTTTAAACCTAAAGTAAGAAATTGTCAACAAAGTATTTGTCAATTTTTGTTTAAGAAGCAATCAAATACATTTTGGGTTGCTTTTGGCTAAAGAAAGCCCCTCGGCAAATTGCCGAGGGGTGTAAGATTATTTAAGGGTTAGCCTACCAATATTTAATCAGTAAGCGATCGTGATAGAGCCAATATAGCCGTTTGCTGTACAGGTGAGTGTGCAAACACCGTCAGCGATCTCAATTGTGAAGATCTCTGCATCCTGATAAGTTTTAGCCGAAACGGTCGCGCCCTCGGCTACATTAAGCTTGATGATAGTGCCTGCGTTTACCTGCACCCAGCCGCCGCCGTTGTCAGCAAACTTGCCGCTTGTGGCGTCAACGGTAAGACCCTCGTATGAACCTACCGAGCCCTCAATATGAGCTCCGTCGGTTGCGGAGAGGTCGATGGTGGTGTTCTCATCGTAAACTATGGGATAATAAACGCTGATTGAGCTAATATAACCGTTTGCTGTGCAGGTGAGAGTGCAAACACCGTCAGCGATCTCAATTGTGAAGATCTCTGCGTTCTGGTATGTGGTAGCCGAAACGGTCGCTCCCTCGACTACGTTGAGCTTAATGATAGTGCCTGCGTTTACCTGTGTCCAGCCGCCGTTGTTGTCTGCGAACTTGCCGTTTGTAGCATCGATCTCAAGGCCCTCGTACATGCCTGTAGTGCCCTGGATGCTCGCGCCTGTTTTGGAGAGGTCGATGGTAGTGCTCTCATCGTAAACTACGGGGTAAACGATGGATACAGAGTAGAAGTAGTTGTTGCCTTCTGTGTGAGAAATTGTGATTACACAATCCGACCACGCAATATAGGTGAAGAATTCGTCGGTCATCTTCTCATAGGTAATGTCACCGTCGCTAAGGTTGTAGGAGGTGTAATCCTTATAGCCGTGAACAGTAACCTCTGCACCCTCTCTTACTGCGAAGGAGAAGGAGCCGTTCTTGATCTGAGAGTTGTTGCCGCCGTTGTCACCGATGGTGATGCCCGAGAAGTCAACAACAGAATCCTTGTAGTTGCCCTCGGAGCCGAAGGTGATCTCGGTGTTTTCTTCAATAAACTTGGGAACCGATACCTCAATGTAGGTGATATAGGACTTGTTCCAAGCGGGCTCTTCCTCTGTACCAACATTAACCGCCTCAATAATTATGGTGGAGGCATATAAGGGAGTGAATACATACTGTGCATTGCTGTTCATCTCAACAGGAACGCCGTCAACCATAACGAGAAGCTGACCGTAGTTAGTGTCAAAGCCCTGAACTGTGACGGTTGCAAGAGCGGGAACGATGAAGATGATCTGAGAATTCGAACCAAGCTGCGCACCGCCGGAGTGGGTCTTGCAGGTACCGGAAACCGACATACCGGGAATACTACCAAGAATGCCTGTTACGTCGCCCTCTATGGGAGAGCCGCCGAATACATACTTGCCATCACCGAGAGGACACTCAATAGAGATCTCGCAGAGATAGTTATTCTCAAGACCCTCGTAAATAACGGTGCAGTCCTCAAAGAACATTACGGATTGCATTGAGTCATAAACGATATCGGTCGTTTTGCCCTCTGCGTAAAGCTTATAGGAAGCATAATTAGGATCTGCGTAAGGAGTAACGCTTATAACAGTACCGGCCTTAACCTGGAAGGAGATAGTACCGGTGATCTGGATCTCGTTGCCGTTGTGTCTTACGCTACCGCTTATGGTAACTTTGGGATTGTTCTTAACCGACTCAAGTCCATCTACGGTGGTGAAGTCAAGAACGGTATCCTTGGTAAACGCGGGATCTGCGTTGGGATCCTCGTAGGTTACCTTAACGGATGCAGTCTTGCCGCCGTAGGAGAATACTACCTCATACTCACCTGCAGCAGTGTTATCAACTGCGCTGGAGTCAACGGTATAATCGGGGATGGTGCGTACGGAGTTGTCGGAATAGTAAGCCTTTACTTCAACGCCCTCGAAGGAGATCTCATCGCCTACTACATAGTTGGTGTTTAAGCCGGAAACCTTGATCTCGGAAAGAGTGGGAGCTGTGGGAACCGCCTCATTGGGATTGATGATGATGGAGTAGAGATAGCAGTCACCAATAGACATTACAACAACCTCGGTCTCCTCTGCGAAGTACTGAGAAAGCGTAGCTGCTGCGGTACCAACGCCGTTGATGGTGAAGTGCTGATAGCCCGAGAATGCCTTTACGGTCACCTCGCTGCCTGCGGGAACGATGAACTTAATAAACGCGCCCTGCTTCATATTAAGAGCGTTTGCGTTCTGGTTCCAAGCAACGTTGCCGTTCTCTGCGCTGATATGGAGCCCTGCCCAATCAAGGGTAGTGCCGCTTAATTTAGTGGTGGTATCAAGAGTATTGGAGTTTCCTGTGGTGCTTGATCCCTGATCGAAGAAGTAATATGTTCTGTCGTCGATCTTGATCTCGGTGGAGTTGGGATCCCAAGGATCGTCGTAGGAAACCTTATTGTTGAGCTTACCGAAGATAACCTCGAAGTCTACGTACTTAGCAGCCTCCTCAGCAGTGAGGAATCTCATACCTGCAACTGCTTCGATAATAGCGCCTGCGCCTGTGTTGTTATACTCAACGAACTGAACGGTCTCGTCGGTGGGCTTAACGCCGCTCATAATTACATAACGCTCGTTCTGAGAAGCGGTGCCGCTGGAGGTAGTAGCGATATGCGCGCCAAGCTCACACTCGATAACCGCAACTGCCGCATACGCGCCCCAAGGA
Organism: Clostridia bacterium; assembly: GCA_017522795.1. Classification (GTDB taxonomy): domain Bacteria; phylum Bacillota; class Clostridia; order Oscillospirales; family CAG-272; genus UBA1740. The sequence goes on from JAFWXZ010000014.1 coordinate 13,796, forward strand.
CGACCGATAGCGGTGAGTCCGTCTGCTACGCCCTCGTCTGCGGTAAACTCGCAGTGATAGAAGATCGCACCGTAGGTAATAGCGTCAGCGGCGCCCTTATTAGAGCCCTTGAAAGCGGTGAGATAGCCGCCATTGGATTTGCCCGAGTAGATAGTATTGATAAGGCAGTCCTCGAAGAGAGTGGTATTGTTAGTACCGAAGATGAAGTCGGTGTAGCCGTGGATCTCAACGTTCTTGAAGTACTGACGGCCTGTGAAGAGCTCTACAGTATCCTGATAGCCGAGAAGCACGCTGTTCTTCATAATGAAGCGATCACCCATTACGAGAAGAGCAAGAGCTCTGTGCTCGGGATAGTTCTCGCCGAGAGTCTTATCAAAGTATTCCTTAGAATTAAATGCGTTGGAAATGGTAACGTTTTCGATTGTACAGCCATACGCGCCGTCACGGATAGCAACGGTAGCGGTGGAGTCGGTGGTATGAGTAAATCCACCTGCATCCTTTAAGCCGTAGAGAGAATCCCACTCGATCATAACCTTATCAGCGCCTGCGCCGTAGATATGAAGGTTAGGAACTGTGATCTCAAGCTTTTCCTTATAAAGACCGGGAGCGATATACATAAGCTTCTGCTTATTAGCATCGGTATTTGCAAGGAAGTTGAGCGCCTGCTCAATAGTAGTGAAGGTGTTGTAGCCGTCAACGACAGCACCGATGGTGCCATTATAGGACTGATCTACCTTAACCTGATAAATATCGTTTACAATGGAGGGCTCTGCGTCAACAACGTATACGTTAATGACAGCGGAAACCTTGCTTTCGCCAAATACGTAGTCAACGTTAATAGCCTTTACACCTGCAGAAGAAAGATCTACCTCAGAGGTAACGAAGCTGTCGCCTACGTTGAAGCTCTTCTTGGTCTCGCCAAGGCTACCGTTTACGATTACGGAAAGACCTGTAAGATCAAGGGTATCGCCAACCTTATATACTTCCTTGAAGCTGTAGTTGAAGTATACACCGTTGCCTGCAGCGGAATTCTGCGCAAGCTTTTCAACAGCGTCAAGGCCAAGGATGACGGATTCGGGAAGGTATACGTTTACGTTATACTTAATAGGTGTGTATTCCTTATAGGAAACGGTAATCTCGTAAGTACCGGACTTGGAAAGATCAACGAGAGAGGTGTCAACGGTGACGTCCTCAAGCGCGAGAGGCTCGGTCTTACCGTTAGCATATGTTGCATTAAGTCTGAGCCCGGAGAGATCAAGCTTCTGACCGCAGAGGTAATCTACAGTACCGTTAGAAACTATCTCAAATCCGTTCTCCTCGGACTTCTCAACGATACAGGAAAGCTCAAGGGCATAGATATCAACAGTATTGCCCTGACCGCGCTGGATGGTCCAGTCGCCCTCGGTCACGTCAACGCTAAGCTTTACAACAGGGCTACCGTCGGTGTTGCCCGCGAACTCTATAATCTGCTCCTTACCGTCGGGAGAGATGATCTTGACCTTCTGGGTATCTGCGCTGCTGGAGCCGTTCTGAGCCCAGAAAACAAGCACGCCGCTACCGGGAACACTAACCTTGATAGCATTGCTATTGGAGCCGAACTTAACCGACTTTGTAAAAGCTCTGGTATCAGAGGAATCATCGGGGTTGGTCCAGTTCTTGGTTCTGCTTCTGATCTCAGTACCCGCAACTATGATGAACTTACCTGCAATAACGTCGGTCTCGGAAACGCCTGTCTCAAGCTCGCCAATGTCAACTGCATAACTGATTCTCTCCATATTTTCGGGAAGCATTTCCTTGCCGCATACGTCGCAGGCATAGTCGCCGTCAGCGTCTGCACACTCGGAAGCTGCCTTGCCGCAATATGCACAGTTGTGGCTGCCCTCTGCAGCTACGTGCTCACCCATATCGGTGCCGCACACATCACACTTGTGGTCGGTGTCTGCGTCTGCACACTCAGAAAGCTTTGTTTCACAAAGATCACAGTTGTGGTCCTTGTTCTCATCCTTATGCTCACAAGGAGGAGGGGTGTCTTTCTCAAGCTCTGCGTCGCACCTGTCGCAGATGTAGTCGCCGTTTTCGTCTACGTGCTCTTCACAGGGCTTATTAATAAGATCACCGATGAAAGGAATCTTACCGATAAGCTCGCATGAGGAGAGCGCGAGGATCGATACAACGAGCATTACTACTAAGAGAATTGCTGTTTTTTTCATAGTTTTTCTCCTTTTGTTTTTGTATATATGGTATTTGCTTAAAATCAAGAATTGATATTATGCGCCCTGGGAGTCGCCGGTGATCTCAAAGAGAACGTTGGTGAACTCTACGAGAGTTCCGCGGTTTGCAAACATACCGACGTACATATAGTCTCGGTCCTTTGCAACCAGGTCGAAGTCGTAGTGAGTGGTGGATACGGTCTTGTCACCGCAGGTAACGGTAACGGTTATGGACTGTCCTACGCGCTCAATAGACATAGTGTAAACGTCGCCTGCAGCTACGGTATCAACGAAGGACTGTCCCTTAGAAAGAGTTGCGTTCTCTCTTAAGAACAGTGCGGTGGTACCACTGCTTCCGCAAAGCACGCCTGCGGTCACGTAGTTAGACTTTATAGACGAATCCTTAACAGGAAGATATACGTCATCGCGGAGCATAAGTCCAAAGCCAGACTGATTTGTAGCTGAGGTTTCAAGGATCGTAGCGGTGACGCTGATCTTGAAGTTCTTATCAGCCGAAACCTGTGTGAATAAGAAGGCAAAGCCGTCGGAGGTTGAGGAGAATTTACCCTTATTGCTACCGTCCAGGCTCTGACCTACCTTAAACTTACCCTGCTCAGTCTCGGTAGCATAGAAGCCGTTGGTGACGGTTCCGTCATCTCTTACAGCGGCGGGATCTCCTCCCGTATCACCGAAGGCGGTACCGTACCAACCATCAGTAGTCGTCTTGAAGTGATCCTGCTCGCCGAATTTGGAGAAATCGGGAGCGGTGTAATCGGAATAAACGTAATCGGAGTCAACCACCAGGTCAGCATCGGTGGGAGCCGCGATATCGGCAAGAACGTAGCCGCCGATGCCATCAAGCTTTGCAAGCTCGGTAGCAAGGCTGTATGCAACAAACTTTGCGCCGTAAATATTAAGGTGTGTCTTGTCAATGCTGTCCCAGTTTGGAACTACTGTCTCGCCATCGGTGTCAAGCATACCGACGGTGACTGCGTGATATTTCTTGATGGTTTCATATCCCTTAGAGGAATACTCTGCCTTGGTGATAGCGGTAAGGTCAACAACTGCGACGTTGAGAGCAGTGCCGAGATCACGGATAGCCTGCGCATAGTCACCCGTAGCGGTCACGTGACCCTCATTGCCCGAGTAATCGTCGCTTGTCTTAGCTCTGACTACAGGGGTACAAAGAATGGGAGTTGCGCCTGCTTCAAGAGCGAGCTTGATATAGTACTCGTTAAGAGAGTAGCCGAAGGAGCTCTCATCGGTATAGGGCTTGGATGCGTCGGTAAATCTCGCCGCATCGTCACTCTTTTCATCGTTATGACCGAAGCCGATAATGAGATAATCGCCCGCCTTCAGACTGTCTTTAAGAGTTTTGTAATTATCCTCGGTGATAAAGCTCTTCGAGCTTCTGCCCGAGAGAGCGAGGTTGACCACGGTAGCCTTTTCATCAAGATAGCCGCCCAGCTGTGTGCCATAGCCGTATCTTGGATAGTAGTAGGGATCGTCAAAGGCGCATACCGTAGAGTCGCCTACAAGATAAATAGTAATGGGATCAAGCACCTCCGGCTCCTCCTTATAGTTGGGATCGCTTTCACCGCACTCGCACTTGCCTTCTACGAAGCTATGCTCGTGGGGAGGCTGATAGTTGGGATCGCTTTCACCGCACTCACACTTGCCTTCAACGAAGTTATGCTGATGGGGAGGCTGATAGTTGGGATCGGACTCGCCGCACTCACACTTGCCTTCAACGAAGTTATGCTGATGGGGAGGCTGATAGTTGGGATCGGACTCGCCGCACTCGCACTTGCCTTCCTTAAAATCATGGGTGTGCTGACCCCCGCCAAGCCCCGGGATCTTCGACACCAGGTCACAGCCCGACAGAGCGAGGATAGAGATAACGAGAAGCAATGCTATGATCGCAAATCTTTTTTTCATTACAGTTCTCCTGTTCTATTTTTTTGATTACGTTATCATTATAGCACAATGAACAAAGCAAAGCAATATATTTATTTAGTTTTGTTAATTATATACAAATAAGTTCATTTATTTTCACTATTACTAATTTGATGTGAATTATTTTCATATCAAAAAATTGCTATTATTGTTTAACAAACAAAAAATCGGCAGACCGAAATCTGCCGATTTTTTGTTATTATTCTGTTTTTATGCGAAGTTGGGAAGAACTGCGAACTGAAGCACGCAGTATGCTGCGTAAATGCAAAGCAGGCTGATACCCTGCCATCTGGCAAGCTTGCTGCGGATGATGGTAGGAATAGTCAAAATACCCATTGTGACGAACACGAGAGGAAGGTCGAACACGAGAGATGCATTCATTCCCATAAAGGTTGCGTCCGCGGGAACGTCGAAGGGGCTGATAGAGATAGCCGCGCCCGAAACGAGAACGAGGTTAAAGATGTTTGCGCCGATGACATTTCCGAGAGAGAGCGCGCCGTGTCCCTTCATAAGAGAGGTGATAGCGGTCACAAGCTCGGGAAGGCTGGTGCCGAGAGCAACGATGGTAAGAGAGATTATGGTCTGAGGAACGTTAAGCTTCTCCGCAATAACGATCGCATTGTCAACGAGGAGATCTGCTCCGACTGCAATTACGAGGGCGGAAACGATAAGCATAACGATGTCCTTGATAAGACCTGCCGCAGAGTGCTTCTCGGGAAGGGCGGGAGTCTCAAGCTCCTCGGTCTTTTCCTCGGGCTCTGCAGCCTCGGGATTCTTCTTCATATTGATAACGTTGATGATCATATATACAACGAAGCCGCAGAGAAGAACAATGCCCATCCAAAGATCAAACTTGCCGAAGATGTATGCGTTTAGCGCGTAGAAAGCAATCGCGCCGAAGAAGAAGCACACAGGGAAGATAAGCGACTTTCTGTCAGCCTTGGCAGGCTTGATAGCGATGGTAATAGCTGCGATAAGAGATGTGTTGCAGATGATAGAGCCGATGGCGTTGCCGTATGCCATAGCTCCGCTGCCGCTTGCCGCGCCGATAGCAGAGGTCATTACCTCGGGGAGTGTCGTACCGATGGAAACTACGGTCGCACCGATAAGAAGCTCGGGCAGGTGGAAGCGCTTTGCAATACCGGTTGCCGCATCAACGAACCATTCTCCGCCCTTGATGAGCAGGATAAAGCCGAACGCAAGCAGAAAGACGTAATCGGGAATGAAATCAAACATTTTTGTTTCTCCTTTGTTTTATGTACATTTTTAGATAAACGAGGTAATAAAGATCTCAAGTCCTATAAAAATAAGGATAGATCCGCCGAATATAGCAGATTTTCCAGCCAGGGCGGTACAAATTTCTTGCCGAGATAGATACCCGCGGTGCAGATGCCAAAGGTGACTACGGCGATAAGCAGGGCGCATACGACAGCCTGGAGCGTATTGTACTCCGAGATGGTGAAGCCGACCGAGAGTGCGTCGATAGAGGTTGCAAGTCCCTGAACCATAAGCGCGGTAATGCCAAGCTTTTTGGGAACGGGGCATTCCTCTCCGCCATCCTCGTGACACTTATACTCCTTGATTCCCTCATAGAGCATCTTGCCGCCAATGTAGGCAAGCAAGCCGAGAGCGATCCAGGGAATGAATTTCTCAAAGGCGGAAAAGGCTGAGGCAATGGAGTGAACGCAGAACCAGCCGATAAGAGGCATAATACCCTGGAACACGCCGAATATTCCTGCGACACCGAGAGTTTTTTTAGTAGACATATCAGGCTCGTTCAGACCGTTTGCCAAAGATACCGAGAAGGCGTCCATAGCAAGTCCTATGCCGATAAGGAAGCTGTTAAAGAAAAATAAAAAATCAAACATTTTTGTCCTCAAGCAATAAAACAAGCAATAAAAAAAGTATGACTGCGCGGTCATACCCTAACAAAAAAGAGAGGTCATGTAAGGCTCGCGCAATACATGAGTCTCGCAATTTAATCCAAGCCAGACCGTAAGGTCAGGATGTTGACTTGGAACGCTATGCGCTTGCTACTCCCTCACACGAACTATAGTATAGCATAACAAGATAGCTTTGTCAAGATTTTCTTTGCTAAATCTTAACCGAATGCTTACCAAAGGGCGAGAGGCTGCTCTCGCCCTTGATGTTTTTATTTGATGAACATAGCGTCTCCAAAGGAGAAAAATCTGTATTTATCCTTTACCGCGATCTCGTAGGCGTTCATAACGTTTTCCTTACCTGCGAGGGCGCTGACAAGCATTATCAAAGTGCTTTCGGGCAGGTGAAAGTTGGTTATCAGGGCATCGATCGCCTTGAATTTATATCCAGGGTAGATGAAAATTGCCGTCTCAGCGTTCATAGGATGAACTATTCCGTCGGGGGTAGAGGCGCTCTCGAGAACGCGGCAGGAGGTGGTGCCGACAGCAATAATTCTGCCACCCGCGGCTCTTCTGCGGTTGATCTCGGCGGCGGTTTCCTCAGAGATGTGGAAATACTCGCCGTGCATCTCGTGATCCTCGATTCTCTCCACCTTTACGGGACGGAAGGTGCCAAGACCAACGTGGAGGGTGACCTCGCCGTAGCCTACGCCCTTTGCCCTGATCCTGTCAAGAAGCTCGTCGGTAAAGTGAAGTCCTGCGGTAGGGGCGGCGGCAGAGCCCTCCTCCTTTGCATACACGGTCTGGTAGTCCTCTTTATTCTCAAGCTTTTTGGTGATATAGGGAGGCAGGGGCATATTGCCGATAGCGTCAAGAACCTCGTAGATATTCTTATACTTATCGATATCGTACTCGAATTTAACAGTTCTATTGCCGCCCTCGATAATTGAGGTGACGGTAGCGCGGAGAATCCCCGAAAAATCAAAGGAGGCGCCAACCTTGGCGCGCTTGCCGGGGCGAACGAGGGTCTCCCACTCGCCGTTTTCAAGCATTCTAAGAAGGAGAAGCTCCATATCTCCCCCGGTTTTCTCGGTTTTGCCAAGAAGACGCGCGGGAATTACCTTTGAGGAATTGACAACAAGCATATCCTCGGGATTAAGGTAATCAATTATATCGCGGAAGATCCTATGCTCTACCCCGCCCGACTCTATGTCAAGCACCATAAGGCGACAGCCGTCGCGCTCGTCACTTGGTGACTGTGCGATAAGCTCCTCGGGCAGATCATAGTAAAAATCCTCGGTGGCAAGGCTTGTTGCCACACGCTCATTTAAAATAACGTTGTCTTTCATTTTGTCCTTTCAACTCGCTAAATCATATATTATTAGCAGGAATATTATACACGAAAGATATAAATAAATCAAGACGTGAGATGAATTTTTCTCGGAAAGAAGGCTTTATGAGAAAGAAAGAGATTTTCAGAGGCGCTGCAACTGCGCTGATAACACCGTTTATTGACGGAGAAATAGATTACAAGGCCCTCGGTGAGCTAATAGAAATGCAGATAGCAGAGGGAATAGATGCGCTTGTCATCGGAGGCACTACCGCCGAGGCGGCAACCCTGTCTGACGGAGAGCGATACAAGCTATACAGCTTTGCAAAGGGGAAAATCGCTGAGCGAACGAGGCTTATACTCGGTACAGGAACAAACGACACGAGAGTGGCGACCGCGCATACAAAATTTGCCGAAAGGCTTGGCTGTGACGGCGTGCTTCTCGTCACTCCATACTACAACAAGGGGACGGAGGAAGGAATAGAAAAGCACTACTTAAATATAGCAGAAGCTGTGGATTTGCCAATAATTGTTTACAATGTGCCATCAAGAACAGGGGTAAATCTCGGTTTTAACCTGCTTGAGCGACTGTCAGATCATCCTAATATTGTGGGTATAAAGGAGGCATCCGACTCTACCGACAGGCTTGTCACCCTTGCCACATTCGGCGATAGGCTACACCTGTACGCAGGCAACGACAGCCAGATATTCCCTACCCTTGCCCTTGGCGGCAGAGGGGTGATCTCGGTTATGTCAAATCTTCTGCCAAGGGCTACGCACAACCTGTGTCAAGCCTATTTCGACGGCAGGACAGAAGAGGCGCGGGATATGCAGCTTGTGCTTTTGCCATTTATAAAATCGCTGTTTATGGAGACTAATCCCTCGCCAATAAAGTTCGCTATGGCAAGCATTGGACTATGCTCGGATGAGGTGCGCCTCCCTCTCTACACACCGAGAGAAAGCACGAAGGCGGAAATACTGCGGAGGTTGGCTGAAATATCCGATCTGAAATAAAGCGATTTTTAAAGAAAATCCCCGAATGATCGGGGATTTTCTTGTTGTTGTATAACGAAAACCACGCGATAGTCGCGTGGTTCAAAAGAGGTTAACCGATGAAAAGAATCCTCCGTTTGTGATATAATTAGAAAAGACCTGCCAGTCGAAACTAAAAAACACAAACGGAGGATTATCTATGAAAA
>JAFWXZ010000015.1 GCA_017522795.1 Clostridia bacterium
ACCGGTACCAACGATAACAGAACGGACTTTCAGCGTATGATGAAAGATTCCGCAAAAAAGCCTTGGGATATAATTCTAGTGTATAAGCTGGACCGTTTCTCACGTAACAAGTACGAGATGGCTATTCACCGTAAAACTCTCAAAGATAATGGAGTTAAGCTTGTATCTGTTAAAGAAAACATCCCGGATACGCCTGAAGGCATTATTCTTGAGTCACTACTTGAGGGTATGGCTGAGTACTACTCGGTTGAACTTGCTCAAAAGGTAAGACGAGGGCAAAGAGAGACTCGCATTAAAGGCAATTATGCCGGCGGAGGTATTCCATATGGCTATACGGTCAAGAAGATTGGAGGTGAGAAAAAATACGTTGTAAAAGAAGCAGAAGCGGCTGTTGTTAGGCGAATATTTGAAGAATATGCTGAAGGTAAAATCGCTCGAGATATAATCGACGGACTAACAGCAGATGGAATCTTCGCTCGTGACGGAAAACCTTTTGGAAGGACTGCAATGTATGGTATGCTTCAAAACGAAAGATACACCGGAACCTATAGGCATAAATCTGATGGTGAATTCTACCACACATTTCCTCGTATTGTACCACAACAGTTGTTTGACGCAGTTCGCATAATAGCTGAAAGCAACAAACTTGGTAAGCATTCAACCGAAAGCCCTTACCTACTTCGAGGAAAAGTTAAGTGTGGCCACTGTGGAGCAACAGTACGTGGTGATGCAGGAACTTCAAGAACAGGTGAGGTGCTGCGATATTATGCCTGTGCAAACCAAAAACGAGTGAAAAAGAAATGCCGAAAAAAATCTATGAGGAAGGAGGATCTGGAAAAGTTAGTGGTAGAGGTTACCTTAAGAGCTTTAAACAATCCCTCTCAAATCTCTGTACTTGTAGATAGAATTTTTGAACTTAACGAAAATCGTGCTGAAACCAACGAGACCTTAATTCCCTTATACAGAGAATTGGCTGAAGCAAAAAAGGCTGCAGATAACCTTCTAAAAGCTATGGAACAAGGCATAATTACAAATACCACAAAGATAAGGCTTAATGAAATCGAGGCAAAAATAGCGGAGCTTAATGAGCAAATTAAAGTAGCTGACTCAAAAGCACGTCTCAAGGTATCTAAGTCGGACATTTTGAAGTTCATAAACAAAGCTATTCGAAAAGAACCTGCTCAAATGATACGGTTACTTGTAAAACGCATTTTACTTTACGATGACCGGATAGAAATCTATTACAACATTACAGAAGGAACTAGACCTGATGAGGAAACTCATCAGGCCTTTTCTTTTTATACGGAAAAATTTACGTATGAAAACCACGCTTGGATCTATACAAAGAAAGGAGAGAATTCTACCACTTATGATGTTATCCTTTTCATCTAGAACATCTTGTACTAGTTCGGCATATATAAGACCAAAATAATACAGTAAAAACACAAAATTGGGTAGTAAAATAAGTTCACTTTTAGAAAAAAATAGTGTATGATAAAAACACATCACAGAAAGGAGCAAATATGAAAACTGGAGTAATTTATGCACGTTATTCAAGTAACGTGCAGACGGAACAATCCATAGAAGGACAGGTGCATGTCATCACGGAATATGCCGAGAGAAACGGCATTGAAATTGTTGGCTCATACATTGACAAAGCTACAACCGGCACTAACGACAACCGTCCCGGATTTCAGAGTATGATGAAGGATTCATTCAAGAAGGAATGGGACTGCATTTTGGTGTACAAGCTGGACCGCTTTTCGCGTAACAAGTACGAAATGGCAATTCACCGAAAGACGCTTCGGAATAACGGAATCAGGCTGATATCGGTGACCGAAAACATTCCCGATTCGCCCGAGGGTGTAATACTTGAATCGGTTCTTGAGGGCATGGCAGAATACTATTCGCTTGATATTTCTCAGAAAACCAAACGAGGCAAACGGGAGAGCCGACTTAAAGGAAATTATGATGGTGGGGCTATTGCCTATGGTTACAAGATCGTAAAGGTCAACGGTGAGTACAAGGCAGCGATTTGCGACAAGAATGCTGCCGTAGTGAGACGTATATTTGAAGAATACTTATCGGGCAAGGTTGTCCAAAAGATAGTTGACGGTCTGAATGCGGACGGAATACGCAACCAAAGAGGCAATCCGTTCTCTGTATGCACCGTCACCAATATGCTGCACAACGAAAGGTATATCGGGAGATGTAAGTACAGAGATGATAAAGTTTACACAAACATTTTTCCACGACTTATTCCAGACGATTGGTTTGAGTTGGCGCAAAGGTTTCTAAAAGAAAACCACCGAGGTGCCAACTCTGCCAAAAATCCTTTTATACTTAAAAGCAAACTCAAGTGTGGATGCTGTGGTGGTAAGATGCGTGGCAACAGTGCGACAACTACGGCAGGCAAGACTTTCCGCTATTATTCCTGTGTAAACAAGCTAAAAAATAAAAAATTGTGTACAAAAACGAGCATTCACAAAGAGATTTTAGAAAAGACGGTTATAGATACTGTGATGAAAATTTTGTATTCTTCCGATGGAATAGATACGATTGTGGATAGAATTTATGAGATAAACGAAAGCAAGCGACAGAACAATGACATTATAAAAGCTCTGCTCGAAGAGAAGAAAAAGTGCCAAAGACAACTAGATAATATTATGGAGGCGGTTGAAAAAGGGATTTTTACCGACTCGGTAAAGGAACGCATCGCAAGTTACGAAGCGCAGCTGGCAGCACTCAACAATAAAATCTCCGAAAAAGGCTCTGAAGCAAGAAAAAGCTTAAGCAAGGATGACATACGCAAAAAGCTAAAAGAGGTAATCCGCAAGGAACCCGCTCAGATAATAAGACTGCTGATAAAACAGATCGTAGTCTACGAGGACAAGGTGGAAATATACTTCTATCATACAGACAAAAATGGACCTGATGAGGATTCTCATCAGGCCATTTGTTTTTATTCGGAAAGAATCAAGCTGGAAAACACCGAAGGAGCCAAAATGCTCTCGGAATGGGAGGTGTTTGTATTGGTGTAAAATAACACGTTGTTTTTGTTGTTGCACAGCTTCTAGCGTGAATGTTACAACAACAATCTCTTATCCTTGTATCATTAATTATACCACAAATCTTGTCTTTTTTTTAATCTAAAACAAAGATAATACACAATGATACACTTTTCGATATTCAAAAAATAATATTGAGAGGGTGGGTTTTATTTCTACATTCTCTTATGTTATAATTACTTTACCCAATGAGAGTTGGGTAAAACATGAAGGAGGTAAAATCATGCTTGTAAAAGTAATTGCTCGCTACAATATCATTTTACCCGATCGTATTGCAACGGATGATGATCTTAGAGCATTGGATGGTATTTTTGAAAGCGACCCTTTTGAAATTGATCCATCATTAAACATGTCTGATAAGCTTGAATATGCCTATAAGATTATAGAGCCTGTTCTGCCACGGGCTTATTGCGATAGTCTTGAGTTGGTTGAACTGTAATAAACCACAAAGGGGAGGTATTCCACTCTCCCCTTTAACTATACATATTATCATTTTTTCGCTTATTACATTGGTTAAAAATTCAAAAATGACAAAATTCACATTTTGGATCTTTAGAAAACCAACAAATTCCTATTACATAGTAATAGGAAAAAACAAAATTTTGCTCTTTTTGTGATTCTTAGAGATGCTGAGACCATATCGAGTGTTCATAACAGATTCAAGTTATGGACACTCGATATTTTTTTATAGCTAGCAGCCATTTTCCACCTCATAAAAATAAGTATTTTTATACATTTACCATTATATCACTATTCTCGACAAAAAGCAAGTGATTTCCTAAAATAAATTGCACGAGCGTTGAATTTTTTGCATCTCCACAAATCATTGTTTCGCATTACTGATATCGGCACCGATATATCCGCTCACCTGTCTATGATTGCTTATCCGTGTGTCTTTTCTTTGCTTACTGCGTATCAAATTTTGAGTGCCGTAAAAGAAATATCCGAATTGTCACGCAAGACAATTCGGATGTTTCAGATTTCAGTTTTTATCGTACATTTCGTTTATAGTTTCCGCGAATATTGACCGCGAGTGTTTATTCAGGTCAGTGTTGTTATTCTTTTTCTCTATGTAATAATCTCTGGTTTCTCCCCATAAACTATTTTCTTTCAGCCAGTCTATTTTTTCATCAAGACCCACAAACGGTCTTGGTTGTAATGCCCAAACATATTGGTTTTGTTTCTTTTCAAAACGAATATACTTCTGATCCTCGACTCCATCAGCGTTTGTGAAACTTTTTACCATTGCAATATCACAGCTATGGATTATTTTTGACCGTTCATGATCGATTTTCTTAATAGTTAATACTCTGGTAGAATCTTCACAAGGACTGTATCCGTACTTTGGCGCCACCTTATCAATCGCTCTCTTTATCGTTAGGCGAATATCTTTAGGAGTGTACTTCTGCTCATCGTCATTTACTTCAAAATTCACATCGAAGTCGAATCCAATATTAGAATTCAAATCCTGAGTTATCATATTGCGGCTTGAGCTTCCTATGAAGTCATATCTAAACGTAAATTTCTTTCTTACCTCGTCTTGAACCTCATGAATCAGCTGAAGCAATTCTTCTTTAACCGGAGCGGCCGTTTTCTTAGTTACATACTGAAAATCATGCATGATTTTTCTCCTTATTTTAATTTGCCTCCAACCTACCAAATAACGTTTCCGTTAAATCGTTATAGAATACACTATGTTCTTTGTTTTGTCAATAGTTTTCTAAAAAGTTTTAGTCGATTTTTATAATTATCTGTTCTATCAAGTCCCATTCAGTCTGATACTGCCATTTGTTTTCTCTGAATTCAGCACATGCGTTTATTTCTTTTGCAAAACTAACTCGTATGTCTTCAGGCAAGTGATTGTAAAGGTTAATAATATTCGCACACAGCGAACGTTCTTGGTATCCTGTGTTCTTGCACGGTCTGAATTTTCTGTGAAGCAAAAATCTATTGTGCGAAACTTCATTTCGCAGCTCAATAATTGCATCCAAATGCTTATGGCTTATAGAATCCGCAGAAAAAAGGTCCTTTTTTTCTTCTTCAGTCAGCTTTTTGGATTGAAGAATAAGCTGGCCGAATGAAATTTCTGATAATGATTCGTACAGAGAGTATGTCTTGAGATTGTTTTTAACCGTATATGTAAGTTTCAAGCAATCCGTTTTGCCAGAATATCTGTTTGAAATATATGCTCGGATTCTTTCTTCCAAGTATCCGATGTATTTGTAGAGTATTCTCCGGATTCTTTTATCGTATCTTAATGCTGTGGCAACTTCTCGGTATGAAACTTTACCGGCTTTATAGCTCTGCAAAAACTCTGCCACTATAAGATGCTCTTCGACACCCCTGACATCCATATAATGGCGTGCGCTTTCTATATCTTCCGCAGCACAATCAACTATATCTAAAAATGCCTTATATTCCATATTGCATGCCTCGTTAATAACAGTAATCTTAGTAATATTTTACCACAAATATATGAATGTTTCAATACAATTCGCGAGAGTGATTAAATTTAAAATACCGCTTGACAAATATGAGTTTCTAAGTTACAATACCACAACTGCAGAAGAAGAAATATCACTACATCCTTTGACTGACCACATGGTTATCATCTGCTTCTTTGAACCTGACCACATATCGGTATGATTTCGGAGCGTTTGATATAGAAAAGCGATGACCACATATCAATCATTCGGTACTCGTATTTGACCACATCTTTGACCATAAACAGATCCGGAGTACACGGAGACAAGAGTGCACGAGAGTATGAAAAAGCCGTTTTTGCGTAGCAGAAAGGGCTAAAAAAAGCAAAAACGGCTAGAAAAAGATATATCAATCAGTTGGGGTAGTAGAGGTCACAAGTTCAAGAATTGAACAGGTGAGCCACCACCTTAGATAGCAAACACGATAGTTCGCCATGCATTTAATGAATTGTTTTTTTACATAGTGTTGCGCATATAAAATGAGGGTGTTACACAATTTGCCATGCAGATTTGCGAAATACCACTATGTTACAAATAATTCATCGAATTTTTTTCAAAATACTAATAATTTCTACATAATATTTCTTTATTAATAAAAATACAAAATTATTGATAAAAACGCAGAAATATGCTATAATGGGTAAGAAAAAATCAAAAAAAGAGGAGTTATTATGTTACAATTTCTATTAACACTTACAGATGAGTCTAATCACGGGAAAGTTGAACATATATACAATACATATCACGACTACATGATGAGATATGCGGTGAGCAAGCTTCAGGCGGCGGGCAGAACAAACTTGCAATATGATGCCGAAGACGCTGTGCAAAATGCCTTTATGAAGATCGTAAAACACATAGACAATATAGACTTTTCTCGAGGTGAAAATGATGTCAAAAATTATTGTTTAACCATATTATGCAACGAAGTTTGTCGCGTGTTGCGTGACAACAAAGAAAATTTTGAATTTTTTGAAGATTTTTGCTCCGAAAAAGAGTATAACTTTATAGAAGAGCTTGAGATACAGGAAAGCTACAACGCGGTTGTCAAAGGCATTAAGGCTCTTGATGAAAAGTACAGCACCACCCTGTATCTCATATTCTGCAAAGAAAAGACGGTAAATCAAGTAGCCGAAATGATGGGACTTACGCCCAAGACGGTCTACACAAGACTTGCCCGAGGTAAGGAGCTCTTACTCAATTCACTGAAAGGAGCAAAAATCAATGGATAAAAGCAATTTGGAGCTATTCAAGCAAGCGATAAGCGAGGGATTAAGCGAAAAGTTTGACAGCGTTGTTGATAGTTGTACCGAGGAGATCGTCTGCTCGGATCAGCATAAGCTCGCTATGCGGACGATCATCTACGGCAAAGCCGACACCAAAAAGTCTTTGTCGCCGAAAATGAAACGCATTATTGCTATTATTGTAGCGGCGGCGCTTCTGCTTACAAGCTGCGCTGTTATATTCCGTAATGAAATACGTGAGGTATTTGAGGAATTCTTTGTTAAGCTTACTTATTCAGGTGACGGAATGGGTAGTGATACTATAGAGGAAGTGTATGAACTAACGTATTTGCCTGAGGGGTATTATCTTATTGATAAACAAGTAAGACCTTTAAACATTAAATGGGAATATTCAAACGAAAACAATGCTATGATTAAGTTTGAGCAACGCATTTTGAACAGAAGTGATTTTCATGTCGATAGTGAAAGCGGATATTCTCAAATAAAAGAAATCGAAAAATTTGATGTTTATTATAGGAAAAACTCCGAACAACATTTTTATGTATGGAACGAAAACAAATATTCGTTCTGTCTTATTTCTGATTTAAAAATATCCGATGATGTGCTTGTTGAAATAATAAACGGAATCAAAAAGTAAATAAAAAAACATCTTGAAAAAACATCTTGAAAAAATTTCAAGATGTTTTTTTGTTTTTTTGAAGAATTTTGCTTAATTTTGGAGTAATATATATGAGTTTTCCATTTTAGACTCAAAAAAATCAATAAAAGGAGATTTTTTATGAAAAAAATCACAAAAACATTAGTGGCCATTTTGTTAATATCAATTTTGTCTATGGCAAGCATCACGTCATTTGCGAGTGAGCAAGAAATTACTCCTCGCCTATCGCATACGGGCGTTGCAAACTTTTCATTTTCTGCAACCGCTAATGGAGGATATTTTGACGTCACATACTATGGTTATGACAGCTTTGTACGAGCCGATCTTACCGTAAAAATTGAAAAGCAATTTCTTTTCTTCTTCTGGACTGAGGTTGCTACTTGGAGTGCTTCCAATACCGATATAGATGGAGATTTTTATGACACAATTCCACTTGATGGCAGCGGTACTTACAGAGCAACCTTTACGCTCAAGGTCACAGGTAACGACGGCACAGTTGATACAATTCCCGATGTTATTGAAGACAGCTATTAAATACTTGCTTGTTGCCCAGCGGGTGACAAAACTTATCGCAAAGCGACCGTTTTGGTCGCTTTGCGTGACAAATAAATACAAAAATCTTTCCTTTGTAAACTTAATAACTTGCTTTTTTAAGCCAAAGAGATCTATTTTTGGCTTTTTTTAGTTGATTTTATCGAAACATAGGTGCGCCCGATTAAAAATTGGCGTACTTTAAGATAAAATTTTCTTCCGTCTGTGGTAGGAAAGATTATCATTATGATCAGAGATGATTTAAAAATCATTTTAGGCGAGGAATTCAGGTTTCTTGCCATCAAAACACGAGAAAGACTTAATCTTACGCAAAAAGAAATGGGCGATAGGCTTCAAATGAGCGACAGCTCCTATTCCGACATCGAGACCGGGAAAAGCAATTGCGGCGCGCTGACCGCCGTTCTGCTGTTAAGTCTGCAGGAAAATCCAAAGGATTTTCTAAACACGGTTAATGACAAGTTCCAAAGCTGGTATGAAAAGGAGATGCTAACGGTATGATAAACGTCGCTTATGCTATCTCGGAAGAAAAGTACACCTTTGGCGAAGAATGCCGCACATCTTACGGAATAGTTGCTTATTCAAACGTAGACCAAGACGGCACAAAAACCATTATCGCATCTGTTCGTGATATCACTTCTGACAGGGATGCTCTTGCAAGGCTGGTGAGCGATTGCAACCGTTTAAAACTTTCTACCGTGCATCTTAATGATGTGGTGGAGGACTTTCTTTCTGAATAAAACTGAATAAAAAAGCAGGTATAGGAAAATTTACATACTTCATTTTCAAGAAAGGATTTTCCTATCACAGATAAGCTTGCTTTCCTCCGAGATCTGCGCCCTCGGAGGTTTTTTGTGTTTTTTTACAAACAATGAAAAAGGACCTTAAGGCATCATCTCTCAAGATCCTTTTTCATCAAATAATTACATCTCATCCTGTATCGTCGGTTTAAAAAAGATTACAACATTTTTCAATATGTTATCTGTTCTTTTAGTATATTTTTACTCTCCCGACGTTAATCAGTTGTTTTTTTCATCGAAAGCGCGAGATAAAGCGCGTAAGAACCGGTTATCACGGTGAGCAAAGTTGCGGTGAGTATCCGCATCTCGTTCGATGCGCTTGCCTCATTGGCAAATGCGCTGAGTGCGTTGAACAGGCCGTGAGCGGCAATGCAAACAAGCAAACTCTTTGATTTGTAATACATCATAACGAACATAAAGCCCGCCGCGGTTGCATATACCACCTGAAGCAGATTGGGCAAAAGGTCTGCGCCCGAGCCGTTTATCAGATTGATTATATGTCCGATGCCGAAGGTCACGCTCGAAACGATGATAGCAGCCTTCACGCTGTCCTTCCGCATTGCCTCAAAGAGAAGTCCACGGAAAATCACCTCCTCAAGGAAGCCGACGCAAAGCATTGCCAGGATATAGAACGCGGTTTCAAGCGCACCGTAATTTAAGGTCACGCCATACCAAAGGTTTGCCGTGAGCATTACGATGATCGGTATGTAATATAGCATAGACTTAGCGGAAGACTTTGGCGCGCAAAGTCCGTAATCCGCAAAGAGTCCGTTTTTATTCAAAAAAAGCAAAAGTATTGTCGAAAGGAGAACTCCGATAGTAAGCGTCACAGATTTTTCTATGCCGATCAACGCAGAAAGCGCATCACCCACGGACAGTAGTACGCAGTAGGCGACGATCCAAGCGACAGCAAACCATATTTTGCTTTTATCGTATAGATTCTTTAAAACCTTCATTGCTTATATTCCTCATTTCAAATTTTTATAATCCTTAATCACCAATGTAAGACTACACTCAGAATGGAGCCCTGATTATTACACACGCCCTCGCCCACCTTGATAATTACTTTTTAATTCATACAAAGCTTTTACCACACCTTAAAGCTCACAGCATTATAAATATATTTTACCACAAAGCATATAAAGATTCAAGAGAATTCGAGCAAAACAATACTTTCAGGCAGCAAACCGACCTTACATTATTTTACATATCTTTTCTGACTTCTAACAAAAGCGCTGATTAATCCAGTAGAGGATGCTCTTTCTGCATAAAGGTAAAGAAAAGCCGACAAAGGAAAATATACGCAATTTTTGCACCGAGATCTGCCTATTGAAGGATTTTTTGCGTAAAAAATCGCAAAAAGACAATTATAGTTTACAAATACGCACAAAAAACAGCGGCAGATATATTCTGCCGCTGTATCTTTATTTTGCAATACTCAGTATCTCGCCGAAGTGTTTAATGCTGAAATCAGCCTTGTCGTATCCGTATGCATCACCAAGGGCAATAGTGGTAAATCCACCTGCTATTCCTGCATCAACACCAGCCTTGGCATCCTCGACCACGTAGCACTCCGAGCTCTCAAGCCCAAGGAAAACAGCCCCCTTAATAAACACCTCGGGGTCGGGCTTGCTATTGGTTATATTGTTTCCGTCCGAGACGGCATCGAAGAAGCCCTCAAGACCTATATACTTAAGTATCTGCGGAGTGTTTCTGCTTGAAGATCCTATCGCAAGCTTATATCCACGAGCTCGCAACTCCTTCAGGGTTTCTGATACGCCGGGAAGTATATCATTGGGCGTAAGGCTCTTAAGCAATTCCTTATAGATATCATTCTTATAGGTGGCAAGAGTCTGCTTTTCCTCATCGGAATATTCTCTGACGGAACGCTCAAGAATTATCTCAAGGCTTGCCATACGGCTTACTCCGCGGAGGCGATTGTTTATTTTTTCATCAAAATAAATGCCTTCCTTATCAGCCATTTGCTTCCAGGCGAGATAGTGAAGTCCATCGGTGGAAACAATAACACCGTCCAGATCAAATATAAATCCTTTCATACCCTACCTCACATCAAATTCAAGAGTATTTTTCAGCATTTTTCTCTCACCGTCCAGAATCTCTACGCTAATTTTTCTTGATCCCCGCTTACTAACGGTAAGCTTGTTGTTCTTAATGCTCATAGTGATCTTGGTTCCCTTATACAGAAAATGCGCTGTGACCCCGTCAAAAAGAGTTCTGACAGGATTCAGACAAATCGTATCATTTTCCTTTACAGAAAGACCGAAGATACCGTAAATTACAGCCAGATATCCACCTGCCAAGCAGCCGCTGTGTACACCCTGCCAGGCAACGCCGTGAATATCGTCAACATCCATTTTAACGGTGTTAAGAAGATTTTTGCGGAAGGATAAGATCTGGTTATTCTGCGCCGCTGCTATTGCGTGAACCGGGAAGGTAAGTGACGAGCTTACCTCGCACATATTTTCATAATAATCCCAGTTTTGTGCAAAATACCTTCTGTCAACACCAACGTCAACCATTGTATAAAGCAAAACAACGTCAGGCTGCTTAATTATCTGGCTCTTGTGATAAAGTCCGCTTTTCTTCATCTGGAACTGTTTAAGCGTTCCCTTGCCCTGTTCCTCCAATGAACGTGAAAGCCCAAAATATCCGTCAAACTGAGGAATCAGTCCATTCTCGCAAACAGGAAGATACAGTCTTGACGAAATATCCTTCATTCTTTCAACAATAGAGGAGTCAACCTTATAATTCAGCTCCTCGCAAAGAGATATGAAGCGGTCAAATGCGAACTTAACGCAATAATTCGTATACGCATCATTATCAACATAAGGATGATGCTCGTCGGTTCCCGTCACCTCGCGGATCTCGTATCTGTCACCGTTTAGAGTGACGCGGGATATCCAGAACTTCAGGCACTCAAGTATCATCTCCATACCGCAGTCGAGCATAAACTCCCTGTCGCCTGTATAGCGATAATAATTTATGATACCATACGGGATATCCGAGTTTATATGTATCTGCATAAAGGGATGTCGCGCATACTGCCAAACTCTCTCATCTCCGTTAACCGATGAGCAAAAGGCAAACATAGCTCCGTCATAACCCTTTTCTTTGGCGTTTTTCTTTGCCTGCTCAAGCATTCTGTATCTATACATAAGTGCATTCTTAGCAGTCTGCGGAGCCGTAAGCAGGAAGAAGGGCATCTGGTGGATCTCGCAATCCCACCAAACGAACTGATTATATCTCTCACCGGTCAGTCCCTTGGCAGAAATGCCGTGTATGCTATCATTCATAGATGCCGAAATTGCAGTATGATAGCTTGCAAATCTCAGATATGCGTCAATCTCGTCATCTCCCTCGATTTTAACGTCCATCGTTGCAAAATAGGATTTATACACCGAGATATGAGCCTTTTTCTGCCTATCAAAAGTAAGATCGCAGGCTGCAATTCGCTCTGAAGCGCATTCGGTAATATCTTTGTCGGTATCTCTATCGGTAATTATGTAAGATAGCTTCTCAAATGTATATACCTTTGCGCTATCGCAAAGATATTCAATACCGACCGTACCGTTTTCATCATACTTGCCAAGAATTCTTCCCTTTGGGAACAGGTTTTTAATTCCGTAGCAGGCAGAAAAACCGTATTTATTGGTTGCGTGATATCTATGAATGATATCGTTGCCTTCTATATTAAGAAGATCTGTTTTTGTAATGAACTGACCGCCGGTTTTAATATAGGTGTCAATACCGGACATTATCTTAACGGGCAAATCGTGATTTATCGGTCTTATCTTGATTTTTTGACAATAGAGATGCTCGTCTGAGAAGGAAGCAAAGCGCTCAAATATCAGCTCGGTCCTGTTTCCGAGACCGTCATCCCATACAACCTCTCTTGTATAAATCGCGGTTTTAGGATCAAGGAATCTGTGCCACCTTAGTATCCTTCCCTCCCATGGGAAGAAGGTTTTATTACCCACGGTTATTTTAACCGTAAGGAAATCGTGCATATTGACACAGCTATCCTGTTTTTCAAAGGTTTTAAGCTTTTCTTCATCAAGGTAGTATTTTTTCATATACTCGTTGTCGGTGAAGGGCTCCGTTACCTCTATTATTTCGTCGATAAATCCACGGACAAAAGCACCCTGAACGCGCTGGGAGCCGAACTCCTCAAAGCTTCCCCTGACGCCCATATAGCCGTTTCCGGTTGTAAAGAGCGTAGCAAGAACGGGCTCGTCTGCTATGTCGTAGTTATTCTCGCTAAAGTTTTTATTCTTATCTAATCCATACATAATTTTATCCCTATAAAAAGTTTTCTTCGCAGACCGGGCATTTCTGCCCGATCTGCGCCCTTATGTCTATTATCCTCCAAAAAGCTTTGAGAAAAATTCTCCTATGGCTTCAAAAATTGATACAAAAAATTCTGCGATAAGCTCAAAAAATCCTTTTTCCTGCTCCGGCACGTTATCACCGATATCACTTGGGTTTTCCGGATCACCGGGATTTTCGGGCTCTTCTGTGGGGGCATCCTCCTCTGTATGAATTGCCGTAATTTCCACGCTCGCGGTAGATTTTGTCGCCCAGGGAGAAATTGAAACGTAGCAACCAGACAGATCGGCAAGGTTGCTCATTCCCTCAAGCTCGACTGCGGGAATCGTAAGCATATCTGTGCCAAGAGGAGAAACAATACTCATATTAATATCGCCATTCTCGGTTGTATTGAATTTAAAATCAAAGGGAATGGAGCCCATATCAGAGTATACAAGCAAATCGCTTCGTCCGAGAGATGCTCCTGAGCCAAGACTAACGTTTCCGTCGCTGAAATCAACATTAATGAGTAGGCACTCATTTGAAAGCCACTTATCCTTATAAACGTTAGACAAAAGAATGCCCAGCACCTTGTTTTCAGACTGAAAAGCAAGGTTGGTAAATCCTATATGTAATCCGTCGATATCAACCTTGGAATTAAAGCCCAAGAGGTAGTTTTTCGTTGCATCCTTCCAGTTAAGCTTGACGCCTGAATCGCTGTCCTCTACCCAGCCTCTCGAGCTCATTGGAGCCATGCTGAAGGTTATGTTTTTATTTGGAGCAAAATCCTTTGAGCAGGAGGTTATAAAATAATTATTATAATATTCTCTCTCAAGATCCTCAAATGCATCAAGCCTGTTCATAAGATTTCTTATCTTATAGCTAAGCTTATTTATTTCCTTACGCATCGAAATTACAAGCTCTAAGTCCGCATCAGTAAGAGTCCTTGACAAAAGCTCGTCTATGCTTTTATCAATGTCTGCTGCTATAATTGCATTCTCCTCGGTTTTATCCACCATTTTCACGGCAATCTCAGTGAACTCATAGAAGCAGTCGTATGCTCTAACTCTAACGGTATATGGATACTTAAAGCTTCCTGTAAATGCGGTAGAATAGCTCTCGGGCATATTCTGAAGCTGGGGGTCATTGTAGAACTGGGGCACTATAGTCTTAGTCGCAATAGCCGTTCCATTTTCATTTTCCACCTTGATTTCATAGTAAAACACCATATCATCGTCCATGGCAGATTTGAAATCTATTCTGATCTCAGTGCTTGATACCTCAACAACGTCAATTTCCTCGGGGAAGCAAGGCGGGGTATTGTTATTTTTTCTTGTCTCTGCCGAATATCTGTCAAGAGAGGAGCCGTCCTCCTTATATGCATCAATATACCAAGGAGTCTTTATAACCGAATCCCTTGCAAGATCAATTCTGGTCACTCTTATATTGTTATCCTTATCTACCTCAACGATCATTCCCTGTGAGAAGGAGCGTCGGGTATCAAGAGTGGTGATATCAAAATCAATATCCGACGCGCTGCCGGAGTTGATCTGCGTATAGGTCGATTGATTGATATTCGTTTCAAGGTTGATGCCGTAGTGAGTATGACCGCTGAAAAGCACCACCTGAGGATAATCCTTAAGTATGCCGTCAAGTTCGACAGATGCGCCCCAATTACCCGTATTCTTCGCGTCGTCAGACATACTTCCGTATACTGTATCCTTGGCAGGGCTGTGGCAGGATACGAATACATAGGAATCTGGGCTTGAAGCAACTATTCTGTCGAGGGTATTTTTCAGCCACACCTCAGTTTCAGACGAAAGAGTATTATAATTCGGCATGTAGGTCTCAATATCAACGGTGATAAAATGATAGCCGTTTATCTCGACGTGACGGTTGCCCTTGTAGATGCTACTCATATCCTTGTCAAACAGATACATATCCTGACCGTAAGCATCAACGAACTCCGCCCTTGTCATACATCCGGACCAATATACGTCGTGATTTCCGTGTGTAATAATCACAGGAGTTTTAGTTACGTCAAAGGCATCTTTAACTATGGAAGTGAAAAGCTGAGCCTGCTCTCTTGTGCCATCCTGAGTCTGATCGCCGTTGAAAAGCACCGCATCAATTTCATTCTTGGCATATTTTTTAATAATCTCAAGATTTCTCTCAAGGATTTCGTCGTTGTTGCCAAAGCCTATATGAGTATCGGAGAGGTTAGCAAACGTAAAGACGATCTCGTTCTCATCAAAAGCATAATCGACTGTTCTCACGCTATCTTCCTCACCCTCTGCACCTACGGATATAGGTGCTATACCAAAACACATTATAACGACTAAAAGCAAACTGAGTACCTTATTATATTTAGTCATAAATATCTCCCGTATCTTATTTGTAATATACACCCACGGAATCTATCTGAACTGCAACGTTATAGGTTCCTGTAACCTCAAAGCCAAAATTCATGCTGCCGATGTAAAGATCCTCCCATTCCGTGTCGCCAAGATAGCCTCTGTCCTTAGCAGTATTAAAGGCCGTTCTGGCAGCGTCAAGAAGGTGGAAATCTACCACCTTGTACTCATTTACCTCGGGGCACTTGCCGTTCGAGTGAACGATCGACGATGCGGGCTGATAAATGAATGCGTGCGTTGCATCATCCTTTCCTGCATCCTCTGCTGCGAATCCACCCGAGGCAGCTCCTGAAATACGGTTATCCCAAAGAGTTATGCCAAACCAAACGTATTTTCC
Source organism: Clostridia bacterium (assembly GCA_017522795.1). GTDB lineage: Bacteria > Bacillota > Clostridia > Oscillospirales > CAG-272 > UBA1740. Next base: position 15,880 of record JAFWXZ010000015.1, read on the forward strand.
ATAATCCTTATGTCCCGGGGTTCTGTTCTGAATGGTGATATACCAAACGAGCTGGGCACAGTGCTTATTCTTATCTGCAGTGCTGCCCATACAATCCTCGAATTTGGTAATCTCATAGCTCATATTCATTACAAGATCCTCAAGCTCGCTAACGTGAACGAGATCAGATCCGAAATCCTGTGATAAAAGAGTATGAGGCCAGCTCTCACCGTCCTGACGAGGACTGTCGTATTCAACCTGCGCGTTCAGCTCCATATATATCGAGCCGTCGGTGGTGTCAATATCCAATATCTTGGCAGGAAGAACCGCGCCGTCAACCGTCTTGCCGTCGGATTTATATACAAAGGCTTTTCCGCCGTTATAATAGTTTCTTTCGGCATAGTCAAATATATCGTATTTTGATCCCCACTGAGGGAAAACCCAGCTAGGCTCACCGATAGCATCAGTAGCCGCTATAGTTCCCGCAACACTGCCATCGGGATGAAGAACGTTTATTCCATTTTTAAGAAAAGGATCGTTAAAGAGAGCCTTGTATCCCTTACCGATAAATTCATCATAAACGGTTTCGGGCTTTTCTTCGGGCTTTTCTTCAGGCTTATCTGCAAGCTTGTAATCGTAATCTATAAGGGTGGAAAGAAGGTTCATTACGTAAACACGCGCAAGAAAATCGTTTGGATGGTTTACGTTATTGCTGGACATCTCTGTATAGTGCTTACCCATATCGAGAAGCTCCTGATGCACTGCACCGATATCAACAACAGATACGTTCTCATAGTTCTTTACAATTTTGCCGAGATATTCGGTATACTCGGTCTGATTCTTAGACTGATTCTTTGCCATAGGATTTGCGAGCATCGTTCCAAGGAGAATGATCTCGCAATCGGGATTCTGCTGGCGAACGGTCTTGATCATACTCATAATATTGTTGCAGAAGGTGTCGATAGAAATACCGAGTGTGGCATCGTTCATACCGAAACCGATAATGGCAACATCGGGAGCAAAGCCCTTGAGCTCTCCCGTCTTAAACTGCGTCGCAAGACCGGGCTTATTAACCTGTACGCCTGCCACCCATCCAATGCCTCCACCTACTCCGTTAGAGGAGGTCCAACCGCCAACACTGGTATTCTTGAGATTGACCTTTCCTCCATAATAAGAGGAAAGTCCATCTGCAAACAGCTGCGGCCACGTAGGAAGATTGGGCTTGATGCCAAGAATAGAGGAGGAATTCGCTCCTGTGGAAATACTGTCACCGAAGACAAGCAGGTTTATTTCCTCTTTATTCTTAAGCTTTGTAAGGGTTTTGCCGAGAGTCGTATCGCCGAGATATTCGGGAACAGCGCCTGTCCAGAGCCCCTCTGCGTGAGTATAGCTAACGCTAAGCTGCATCTGAACGATCTGATAGCCCTCTGTAAAGGGAAGACAAAGTCCTGCTGTTGTCGAAGGGATATCAGACTGCAGGGTGAGACCGGGGAACTGCTGCTCTCCGGTAAGCATCTTATCCGTAACGTAGGGCATATCGGTCGAGAACTCGTCAATCTCAAGAATGTCGTTATGAACAATACTTCCCTTTGCTACGATATATCCGTTTTCATATACGAAGTCCACGCCTTCGGTAAACGTTTTTATTTCAGAGCCGTTGCCTTCGTGGAAATACCAGGTAACAGACTCAATATTTTCTGCTTCAAATAGGAGTTTTGCGCGAGGAGCCGATATAACGTTGCCGTTAGCGTCGGTCTGCGCTACGAGCATAATGCTCTCGTCATACATTTTACTGCCAACCCAAAGGGGCTGTGTATATTCTTCTACCTTCATATCATCCTTTGGGGGATCTGTATTATCCCCTCCACCCTGTGAGTTATCAGGCGGATTTTGTGTATTGTTGTTTGAATCGTTGTTAGGATCATCTTTTGAATCGTCGCTCGGGTCTTTATTGAATTCTTCCCAGAATTCATCCCAAATCTGGCAAGAAGCCAATGAGAATACAACGGAAAATGCGAGTAATAATGCTATGATTTTTTTTGTAATTTTCAATTGGTTTCACCTCATTTGCTGTGAAATGACTTTTGATAACATTATAAACCTAAAAGCTTCCGGGCATTATTGAATAACACCCGGAAGCCATAGTATCCGGATTTACTTATAATAAATCCAAGGACAGTTTTGCTGTAGGCTCAATTTATAAAAGTATTACCTTGAACCTTCTGCGTATGAAATTGCTTCGCTATTATTTCTTGCCGAAAAGATTAGCGAAAAAGTTTGAAACAGTGCTAAATATGTTCTTAAAGAAGTTTCCGACGGTATCAAAGATGTTTCTGAAGAAGCGAGCAACCTTCTGAATGAACGTAAGCTCCTCTTCCTCACCGTCATCGGGATCTGTAGGATCCTCGGGAGTGGTAGGATCCTCGGGAGTGATGGGATCCTCAGGAATCTCAACCTCTGCACCGCAGTTATCACACTTGCCGTCCGCATTAGCATCAACGTGCTCTGTGCAATCGGGCTCCTCGGAAGGCATGCCGAATTCAACGCCATTTGCGCTTACAAGAGTAAGGATGTTAGGATACTCTTTATTATCAGCGAACGAACCCATAGAGAAGTATACCTCATCGGGTACCTCGTGACCTTCGCTTGTAAGAACCTCGGGAGTGAGTACTATCTCAAGCTCGTTAACCTTGATAACGTAAGCGTAGTATGTAGTGTCCTCTACGAAGCTATAGTACTCCTCGTACTTGATGGAAATGGTAATATTGCCGCCGTCGAGAGGAGTAGCTATAGCGCCGCTACCAAGAACTCTGTCGGTATTGTTCATAATCTGAACGTTGGATTCTGTGGGGAACAGCCAGATGATGACGGAGATACCGTCGCTCATAGACTTGTAGGAATCGGGCTCAGCGAGGAAGTTGAAGCAAAGGTTGTTTGCGCTGGTACCGTCATTGTAATATGCAGCGCTGGTAAGCTCGATAACCGCCTCAACACCGGTCTTAAGATTAAGAGCCTTGTTGTAGTTAAGACGTGCAGGGAATTCAGCCTTGGACTCAACTGCAATACCGGAATTGTTCCACTCAACGTTAGGGATGCTGGTGGAGTTCATATAATAGAATACGTTCTGGGAGATGAGATCCTCAAGAGCGGAAAGCTCCTCAGCGATCTCCGCGTTTTCTTCCATAAGATAATCAAGCTTGATGCTCTTGAACTTATTGCGAACGCTCTTAAACTCATCAAGAACGATGTACTCTACGTCAAGAAGCTCAGTCACCTCTGCGATCTGTGCGCGAACGAACGCCTCGCAAGCCGCCTTAATTGCATCATAGCCTGCAACGTAGCGGGTGTAAAGCTCGCCGTCTGCCTCGGTAATAGAAACGTAGGTTGCAATCTCTGCGTAAGCTGCCTTAGCATCGTCAAGGTTTGGCTTGATTGTAAGATCTGCCTCAAGCTTTTCTTCCATTGCTGCAACGTAGCTTTCCTTAAGCTCGGGAAGAACTACCGTCTCAATATTAACTACGGCCGCATCACCCTTTGCGATCTCAGCCTCGAGAGCAGCTTTGTGCTCCTCGGTGAGAACGGTAGTGATCTTGGTGTAAGCTGCGGTGGTTTCGTATGCTTCTCTGTAAGCCTTAACCTCAACGAGCGCGTCAACGATAGAAGGATCGGATGCGTTAAGAGCAGCGATCTTTGCCTGGTAGGTTGTCACCCAAAGAAGTGCGATGCAGTAATCGTGTCCGTATGCATGAACTGCAATTTCTGCCTCGATTTCAGCCTTAGCATCATCACTAAGCATAGATGCTCTGTTATCGTATTCTGCCTTTGCATCGTTTGCAAGAGCAAGAGCAGCTGCGAGAGATTCGTCATTAAGAGTTGTGGGATCTGCAATAAGTGCCTCGTAAGCAGCTCTTGCTGCAGCGAGCTTATCGGTTACTGCCTTTTTAACGATAACAACGATCTCCTCGTTAGCAGCAAGCTCTGCGTCAACGCCCGAAACGATAAGACCAAACTCTGCAAGCTCTCTTGCGCGAAGGTCGCCTGCGCAAGCGATAGCCGCAGCTCTTGCAGCCATAGCTGCATCATAAGAGGTTGCGTCTGTAATAGCGGCAGCTGCTGTCTTATAAGCCTCTACCTTTGCTATCGCGTTTGCAACGCCCTCACCGGAGATGTATGCGCGGTAAGCGTCGTCAACGATCTTTACCTGCATTGCGGGAGCGGGATTGCCCGACTGAGGGAAGCCTGCTGCGGTAACGTACAGTTCACCGTTTTCGTTGAGTATACCTGCTACCGTTGCCTTGGGAAGATATACTGTGCAGCTCTTTTCTTCTGCATTGTAGTTAGCGTTATTGCCCCACATCTCGCCATCGGTCATTGTAATCTTGATGGAATAGAACTCGTCATTATAGGAGTCGAAACGAAGTGTCCAGCCCATAGTTTCTGCCTGATTACATACCATAGAGGATGCAACGCCAAAGCCCTTTGCAGCGGCAAGATCGGGAGCTGTATATACAACGGATTCGTTGTCATAGCTGTGATTTTTTGCAAAGTTAAGTCTTGCCTGTCCGTCATAAAGGTTGTTCCAGAAGGTGATAGCTATGGGAGATTCACCAAAGTATGCGCCCTGTGCGTTTGCAAGAATGATACCTACGCAATCTCTGGTTTTTGTGGTTGCTCTGAAGCTGAGCTCAAGTCCGTCAAGCTTTACAAGACGGTTGTAATGAGCGCGTGTGCCCCAAGTGTTAAAGTTAGAGATCTCGGTATAGCCGTTTTCTGCGAAGGTCATAACGGTGGGAGTGTTAAAGCTCTGGCTCCAATCGCTGTCAGCAGTACCGATGATGGTAGGTGCCTGAGGCTCGGGATCGGGTGTAGGCTCGGGATCGGGATCAGGATCGGGAGTGGGTGCGGGAGCAACCTCGGACTCTGTTACCTTAATACCGATGGTAGGGCCTGCAAGACCTGCTGCTGCAACGTAAAGCTTGCCGTCGCTGTCAAGAGCGCCTGCAAACTGTGCCTTTGCCATATAGAAGGTTACGGAATGTCCGCCGCCAACCTCATCGGCATAGTTAATGTTGTCACCCCAAAGGAGATTATCCTGCATAATGGTAAACTTAACCTTGTATGCAATATCATTTTCAGATGTGATCTCGATTCTGATATCGCCGCTTGAAACGTTATTAAGAACCATGGTTTTGTCAAGGCCAAAGCCCTGACCTGTAGCACCTGTGGGGTCCTTATATACGTATGTGTCTTTGTTGTAGTCGTGGTCAGCACCAACGTGGAATCTCGACTGGTTTGCACCAAAGAGGTCATACCATAGTGTCATTGCAACGGTACTGTTGTCATAAGAAGGTGCGGGATTGCCCGAGAAGATTATACCTGCAGCTCTATCTGCCGCCATTTCGGAAATCTTCATTTCAATAACAAGGCCCTCAAGCTGAACCTTTTCAGTGGTGTATGCGCCTGTACCGTACTAAACGCCAGATATGTAATGATATCCGTCATCGCCCTCTGTAACAGTTGCGCCGTTTCCTGTCCAAGCAGGAACGCTTTCTTCAGCAAAAACTGAAGTAATTCCAATAATCGAAAAGACCATAGGAATCAAAACAAGGAGTGCTAAAAGTTTTGTTTTCATGTTACCCTCCAAAAAAATTTTATTAATTAATATGGCTTACCCATAATTAATTCGATTTGTACATATTGAGGTGAGATATCTCCACCTCAACGTCATAGTTGCCGGGAAGCTCCCAACCGATATTGGTGCTGCCGATTGCAAGCATATTAGCGCTTGCGCCCTTCATCGCGCCGTTCTGACGGGCGATCTTAAGAGCCTGATTAATATAAGGAAGAATGTCAACCTTAACGTGTACGTCCTTTCCGACTACCGACGTAGGAATATTAACCGAGCCAAGCTGCTGACTCGCAACAGACTGCAGAGAGATCATGTATATGAACAGTCCGGTGCTATCCTCCTTGCCGCCGTCATAGGATGCAAATCCGTTTGGCGTTCCGTTAAGCGCACGGGTGTCAAACATAGAGAAGCCAAACCACATAGAACCGCCATAGCTTTCGCTTTCGGGGTTCATATCTGTAAGAGTAATAAACCACTGGAACTGCGCAGCATTGAGATTAGGATCCAAGGGATAAAGGCTTCTGTCAACAAGACTTTCGCACTTGGTGACCTTATAATCAACCTCCATATACAGATGCTTGCAATCACCGGTATCTGCATTTACCGACTGCTCAATAAGAATATGAGGCCAGTTTTCCGTGCTATCCGTACGCTCGCGCAGGTTGCCCTCCGCATCTTTGGTATATTCCTCGCTACCCTTTATACCAAGGGTGATAGAGCCGGTTTTCGAGGAATCAATTTTCAGAGTTTTTCCGCCGTCATTATAGCCGAGTACAGAACCGTTTCTTTCAAAAACGCCCTCCGTTGCCATATCCTTTGTACAGCCCCACTGTGCCATACGCCAAAGGCTGTCGCCATCTGCCTTATTGCCGTTATAATCAAGCTGTCCGGCAAGATTGCCGTTAGAGGAATTTGCGTGGAAGAGAGTGACTGAAAAGCCTCTGGAAAAGTTAAGGTCATCAAGAAGCTCAACCACGCCGTTTTCATTAACTGCAGGTCTTTCGATAAGCTGTCCTTCCGTTATCGTTTCCCAAGTGGAATCATCAGGGGTCGGGGATGTCGTTCCCAAAACACTGTCAATTATATCGCAACCGCTTAACATAGTTACTCCTATAGCCATTGCTAAGGTAAGCGCAACGGCCTTGATAGTTTTATTTTTCATACTCTACCACCCTTAAAGACATATTTTCAATCTTAACACCGACCTTTGCGAGATTAGAAACCTCCCAACCGATGTTAAAACCGTTCACCGCCATATTTTTCCATTCGGATTCGGAAAGCGCTCCCTTGCTCTGTGCAAGATCAAAGGCAGTCTTCATATATTCCTTCAGGTCAATCTTTACGTGATAGGTCTTTCCTACCTCTATTTTTCCTTTACTTTCGGGTAAGATCTCTTCTCCTGTCGGCGCATAAATGAATTTGCCCGTAGCATCTGCCTTGCCGCCGTCATAGAGCTGCGTTCCGGGGAAGACCTCATAGCGATTGTCAAATAGGGTTACGTTGAACCACATATAGTCGTTTAACACACTTGCCTTATCGTGAACCGAGAAGATCCACTGGAATTGCGACGCTCCTATTGAATTATCGTATTCAATATTCTCGGTTATAGTAAAGTCAAGCTCCATAATAAATGACTCAACCTGATCAAGATAAACCACACCGGGGGTCTGCTGCATAATCATATGCACCCAATCCTCACCGTTCTTACGAACGACGGGCTTGCCGGTTTCCTGATTTATATATTCCTTTGTTGTGTCAACGATAAGATTATACTCGCCGGTTTTGGTATTTACGGATATATACTTACTTCCCGATTCGTTTGTAAGAGTGAAATAATCGCCGTCCACACCCTCTATTCCGTATGCGGGAATGTCAAAGAGCTCGTTGCCAAGCGACAGGTCGTTCTTAGTAGAGTCGTAATTTGCTCGGGTGGAAGACAGATCACAGTACTGACCGAGCGACCAAAAGGGCTCGTCGGCTCCTGTCGCGCCATAAGTCCACCAAGTGTAGCCCACCTGATGAGAATTGAGATTGGAGATCTTAATTCCCTTCTCAAAATTCCGATCAAAGAGCATTTCCCTCTCAACGAGCTTAGGCTCGTCGTCGCCATTGCCGGGATCGATGCTCGGGAATAATATTTCACAGCTTGATAGCACCGACAAAAGCATAACGATAGCTAACATTAACGCTATTCTTTTCATATTTTCACCTCGCCGTGTTTTATCTGTTCGTTTATTTACATTTTTACCGCGCCATCGGTAAGTCCCTTTATAAACTGCTTCGAAGTGAAGAAGAAGGCAATCAAAAGAGGCAATGATGCAAGGCAGTATCCGGCATAGATTACCGTATCGGGTATCTTTGCCGCGGTTGAACCGAACACAGTAAACACTCCGACACCTATGGTGTAGAGGTCCTCTGCTCCGTAAAGTATAAGTCGCGCCCATACTACGTCGTTCCACGCGCCGAGAAGCGTCGAAAGTCCAACCGTAAACAGAATAGGAGCACTTAACGGAATGGCTATTTTGAAATAACATCCAAGCTTGCTCGCTCCGTCTATCTCTGCCGCCTCATAAACATCTGCGGGAATTCCGTCGAAAAATGTTTTTATAAGGAAGATATTAACCGGCATACCGCCCGCTATTGCGGGAAGCACTACACCGGCGAACGACTGCTTTAAATTCAGAGTCGAGTAAACGAGAGAATACTGAGTCGCAAGCGTTAATATACCGGGAATCATCATGAAGGCCAAAAATACCATAAACAGTGCATCCTTGCCCTTGAATTTAAATCTTGAGAAGCCGTAGGCGGCAAGGCTGGCAAACAGCAGCACGCCGAAGACTTCAAGAAATGCTACCCAAAATGTATTCAAAATGTACTTTGAAATATATGGCCAGGCGGATTTAAAAGCGCCCGTGATCACCTCTACCCCCTCCGATCCGGGGAATGAAAGAGGATTTTTTAAAATATCCGCGGGAGATTTAAAGCTGTTGATGACAAGTATGTAAAACGGGAACAATACCATTATCAACAGACAGATTATAATAATGTGAGAAAAAATCTGTCCTACGGTTATTTTCTTTTTTGATTTTGTTTTTACATTCTTCACGGCTTATTCCTCCGACTTAACAAGCTTGTTGTTAACCAGAGTTACTACCATTATAATAATAAACATTATAACTCCCATAGCACAAGCATATCCGTACGCGCCGGTCTTTGAAGAACCGGTAATGAGCCTGTATATGTAGTATCCAGGAACCATAGTTCCCGACTGCATACTGTCTATTACCTCACCGGGTCCGCCGTTTGTAATGGCGTACTGCATTGAATAGTTTTGAAGTCCGCCTATAAAGCCCATTACAAGGAAATACTTCAGCTGACCGCTGATAAGAGGAAGGTCTATCTTAAATATTCTTCCCCAGAATGACAAGCCGTCGATCTGGGATGCCTCTATAAGACTGCGGTCGATTCCGTTAAGTCCCGCAAGATAGATAAGGAATGATGTTCCTCCAACCCAGGGGAAACCGTAAAGGAATATACTGAGAAATACGACCCAAGTATCCTTACTCGAGAACCATTCAAGAGGCTGGCCTCCAAACCATGAGATAATTGTGTTGGCAAGTCCCGAGGACGAGCCCGAGAAAACAAGCTTTTGCCACAAGAGCAGAACTATAATTCCCGGGATCATCGCAGGAAGGACGAACAAAAATCTGTATGCAGGCATCAGCTTTGACCTGAGGCAATACATCAGCTCAGCCAAAATAATAGACGCAACGTTTCCGAGTACCATTCCAACAACCGTAAGAATAACCGCGTTGCGAAGAGATATCCAGAACAACTCATCACTAAATACGTTTTTATAATTTTCAAACCAGATGAAATCGGCTGTTGAACCGCCGTCCCAGTTTGTGAAGGAATTGATAAATGCCATTATCGTAGGATACAGACAGAAGATGCAAAGAAGAATAAGCGCAGGCAATATAAAGAGGAATCCTTGATATCCTCTGTATTTACGCAAAAAGCCTTTTAGCTTCGACGTCTTTGATGTATCTTTTACGGACATTTTATTTTCCTTCCTGGTTAGATACTCCGTATGCGGGCCAAGCCTTGTTGTCCCACTTATTTACGGTGTAAAGAGTATTAACCGAATTGGTAAACGAACTTTTGAGAACCGAAAGCTTGGATTCAACCTCGGAAAGGCTAAGTCCGATAGCATCCTGTCTGAAGAGATAGAAGGCATCGTAATAATCTTTGTTCATAGTACCGCCGGCGGTTGCGCATGACCACGAAACGGTATTCTCATTTGCAACGTCGCCCTTATATGTATTTGCAAGAGACTTGAAATACTCATTTGTTGTATTGCCGGAAAGAGGAACTGCGAAGCCAAGATCATTTACCATCTTATCGTTGTTCTCAAAGCAGCTGAGATACATAAGAATGTCTACGCAAGCGTCCACACAATTAGTGTTGCCTGCCGCATTATCCTTGTTCATAGCAGAGTTTGTAATCGCCCAACCGGTTGAATATCCAGAGAAGCCTCTGCGAACGTATTTGTCAACGTTGCAGGTCGTGTAATAAGGATTAGCCTCCTCGTTCTCGGGCTGCTGTGTAAGCACGGGATAGGGCATAACGCCTATCTCAAACTCACCGTCTACCGTATCAACTATCTCACGGATGCTTCCGCCTACAACCTCAAGCATAGCAAGATTTCCTACGAGGAACTGCTGCTCTGCGTAGTAGGAGCTGTAATTTGTGGGATAATACTTTGTCATCTGCTTAATAAGACGGAAGAGCTCAACGTACTTCTCGTCCTCAGGGGAGAAGCGTCTTTCTTCTGTCACGGGATCCTTCTGCATATATGCTCTCGCATATTCCTCGGCATCAACACGTCCGTCAACGGTAATAACGTCCATATACTCAAGCTCGCTTGCCCAGAGGGTAGACTCAAGATAGCTGTCGTACCAGGGATACATATGGAAATAGGGACAAATGTAAGTAGAGTCATCGGCAGGGTTGCCTCTGTTTATTGTCTGCGCGTAAGCGTTGATCTTATCCTGCGCCTCCATAAAGTCCTTATAGGTTACGGGAGTTTCGGTAATACCCGCTGCCTCGAAGAGGGTTTTATTATAAATGATACCTATAGGGTTCTGCTCAAGCTCCACGGTATACTTCTCTCCGTTGGGAGCAAAGGTGCTGGCGTAGGATGCGCTATCGTAAATATCCTTCCACTTTGCGCTTCCGAGCTCTCCTGCCTTAGAGTACTTGTTGGGAGTCTCCATGTCCGAGGATATATCATAGAACCAACCCTTGCTCTGGTCCTCGGCAATGGTTGTTCCGAGATAGTAAAGGATCTCGGGAGCAGAGCCGTTGGAAAGCATAGGAGCCATAGTTTCTCTATCCATATTAATAGAATTATCTGCCACTACGAAGTAATAACCGTACTTCTCCGCATTAGCATCGTTCCATGCATTTACAAGAGTTTCAAGCGTGTTGTAGGGATAGGGATTGAGAAACTTGTCGTATTCCAGCGAGGAGGTTGTGTTATACTGCGCATTCTGGCCGCCCGCATCTATAGTAAGCTTTACCAGATTCTCGTACTTATCCTCGTTGTTATCGTCGTTGTTTCCATTAAATAAATGACAGGAAAGCATACATGACGTCACCATCAAAAGACATACTACAAGTAATGCAATTCTTGTAATTTTGAATAAGGATTTTTTCATCGTAAATTCTCCTTTTTGTGTTTTTTGTTATGTTAACATAACATTATTTGTTAAGCATAACATTTATTATCTACATTTTACCACAAACCTTTTTTCAAGTCAACATATTTTGTATATAATATACAAATTCGAGAAAAATTCGTGTAAAACTAACAACAAAGCTAAATGCATTTTAGCCATTGTGTTGATAATAATGTTTTGCAACTATAACATAATTTGATTCCGAGAATATTCCAGAAAAAATAAGCCTCTCTTTTGATAGCATTTGGCGGCGATGTTTTTTCATTTATCACCCGCGGCGCAATGCCAAGCTATATGATAGATACAGATATAGTGTAAAAAAACAAGAAAATAAACAAAACTTGACAAAAGGAAAAAAATGGTATATAATTTAATCAAAAATAATACATTAAGGTGAATAAAATGCAAAGAGAAACCTTTTTATATAGAAAAGTAATTGATTATTTGTCAAAGCTGATCTTTGAGCATATCGACGAGGAGGGCTATAAGCTTCCCACAGAGACGGAAGTCGGAAACAACTTGGGAGTTAGCCGTATAACCGTCAGAAAAGCGTATGCAATATTAGAGGATAAGCAGCTTATAGTGCGAGCAAAGCGAGGCGGAACGAAAATCAATGGCAATATTTCACGCGAAAAAATCCTCGCAGGGCTGCATTCTATCGGTAGCCACACGCCAAACGAGCTTCCCAAGATCGGTAAAACGGTTGCTGTTATCCTACCTAAAATAATGGGAGGTCATCACGTCACAAGCATTTTATCGGCGATTATCGACAACCATTCGGATGAAAACATAATAGTTGACTGCTCATCAATGTCCCTGAAAAAAGAACAAGAGCTGATCGACAAATATATCGCAATGAACGTCGACGGAATAATTCTCTATCCGGTTGACAACGAAATATACAACCCGACTATCCTTCATCTTGCTACGGAGAAGTTTCCTCTTATTCTTGTAGACAGACTGCTTCCGGGGCTCTCCCTTCCCTACATCTCTGCAGATCACGAGAATATGGTAAAGCTCGCCGCAGATCATCTTTTGGAATCGGGGCACAAGTATATTTTGTATTTTAATGCAAATATAAAAACCAACTCATCTCTTTCGATGCGTAAGGAAAGCTTTATCAACTCGCTCTACGATGCTCATAATTACAGACCGTATTTTTATTCTTTTGAAGGAGATGCCGACCCTACCTCACTATCATTTTGTAATGAGTTCCGCGAATTTCTCGATGCAAATACTAAGATCAACGCTATTATCGCCGCCGATTACTCCAGCGGACTTCATTTATCGAAAATGCTAAGCATTCTCGGTGAACCGTACGAACATCGTTTCGAGATAGTTTTCCTTGATTTCAACCCTATGCAATTTGAAACTATCGCACCCGAAAAGCATCCGACCTACATTATGCAGGACAGCTATAAGATCGGTGACGAGGCTATCAAATTAATGCACAAGGCGCTTAACGGAATTGATATCTCCAACAAAAAGATAATAGTACCCGCAAGCATCGTTTTGGGCAACGACTGATTGTTCGAAGCCTTACATACACACATAACAATCGTTGTTAATACTTTTGTCACAGCAAAGCAAAAAGGGCTATCCGCGACATCGACGCGGATAGCCCTTACCTATTTAATGTTATTTTCTGATGCTCGTTTCTGTAGCCTTATCGAAGAGATGAATCGACTCCTCGTCAATACCAAGAAGGATCTCGCTCTTTCTCTCGGGGTTATTCTTAAGCTTTGCAGAAGCTACTATATTGGTCGTGCTCTTCTCGAGAGTTTCATCAGCCTCAAGGTCGAGATTTGCATAAATAATCGTCTCGTTTCCAAGCGCTTCAATAACCTCAACTCTTGCCTTTACGCAAGAATCGTTTTCGGACTCCATGATCTTGAGATCTCCGGGGCGGACACCCATAATTATATCAAGTCCTGAGCCGATCTTCTCTGCATTAAAGCCCGCCATGGCAGTCTTAGAAAGACTGATCCTCTGACCGTTGGCAAAGGTCAAAGCACCGTCGGGAGAGAGATGCCCGTCAAAGAAGTTCATCTGAGGAGTTCCGATAAATCCGGCAACAAAGGTGTTTATAGGATGCTCGTAAAGCTCCTTTGGCGTTCCGATCTGCTGAACGAAGCCGTCCTTCATAACGACGATGCGGGTACCCATAGTCATAGCCTCTATCTGATCGTGAGTTACGTAAACAAAGGTAGCGCCAAGCTTGTCGTGAAGCTTGATGATCTCATTTCTCATAGTAGCCCTGAGCTTTGCATCAAGGTTAGAGAGAGGCTCGTCGAGAAGGAATACCTTAGGATTTCTTACGATAGTTCTGCCAAGGGCGACTCTTTGACGCTGACCGCCCGAAAGAGCCTTAGGCTTTCTGTGAAGATACTCCTCGATAGCGAGAATTTTAGCCGCAGCCTGAACCTTCTCGTCAATTTCAGCCTTGGTATACTTTCTCATAACGTGAATCTGATTGCCATTCTCGTCAAGAATAGGATTGCCGCTCTTATCGCGCTTTACGTCAGCAACCTTTCGCAGCTTAAGACCGAACGCCATATTGTCGTAAACGGTCATATGAGGATAAAGCGCATAATTTTGGAATACCATCGCGATATCTCTATCCTTTGGCGCAACGTCGTTAACCAGGGTGTCATCAATCCAAATTTCGCCGTCGGTGATTTCCTCAAGACCGGCAATCATACGCAGAGTAGTAGACTTACCACAGCCCGAGGGACCGACGAAAACGATGAATTCCTTGTCCTTGATTTCCATACAGAAATCGGAAACCGCAGGTCTCGCCTCTTCGCCATGCTTTTTTTCAGCGTTTTCGTATACCTTGTATACGTGCTTCAATGATACTGTAGACATAATTCTCTCCTTTGCGTTCTTTTGGCCGCTATATTCGGTGGCTTCAGAAAATTTGCCCCAGCGGTTGTCCTCACACGCAGTAATTTAAAATATATATAATATATTTAAATCAAATGTTAACGTTGGGTGTTGAATATCTTCAATACCCATTGATGAACCAGATCAACCCAGCCCTGACAGGAAGGCAGGATCTGAGAATCATACGCGGCGGTTATTTCATTCGCCAAGGAAAGTCCGTGCTCACCCTCGGAATAAATATGCAGCTCCGCGGATATTCCCTTCTCCTTCAGCGCAGAGGCAAAGATCACAGAGTTTTCCACCGGCACTATACCGTCCGTAAGAGTGTGCCATAAAAATGTGGGTGGGTTATCCTTTGTTATCTGTTTCTCAAGCGACATTTGCTCTACCAGCTCATCAAATCTATCCCCTAAAAGATTGTTAAAGGTTCCCTCGTGGGCGTATTTACCCGAATTTATAACAGGATAACCCAAAACGAGTCCGTTGGGCTTAAGCATATCGCTGCTGCATCCGAGCGACTCGGCAAGCTGGCTCCTGTTCCAAACACATGAGAAAAGCCCTGCCAGATGACCTCCCGCAGAGAAGCCCATAAGTATTATTTTTTCCTTGTCTATAAGCCACTCATCCGAATGCTCTCGAAGTGTAAGCACCACTCTGCCAAGCTCGTTAAGAGCCGTAGGATATGTAGCATCGGGATAAACCGAATATCGAAGCACCACGACATTATATCCCATCGAAAGAAATCTGAAAGCTACCGGCTCCCCCTCGCGATATGAAACGAAGGTGTATGCTCCGCCCGGACAAATAACGATAGTCGGGCGCTTTTTTTGAGGTAGCTCATGATTCGTATTCCAAATATAGGTCGTAGCATAAGAATTTTTAGAGCCGACCTCGTTAAGTTCAATTTTTTGGTAAATCATATGTATTCTCCTGAGCAAGCTCCTTATTATAATTTCATCATAACACAACAAAAACTATAAGTCAATAGCAAATCCAACGACTGTTTTTTGGCTCTTTATTTATAATTTTTTAGCGCATAATTAACGGAAAAAAATTTTTTTGCCATATTAAAATTGGTTTTAAAATAACCGACATACTACATATTTCAGTGTTTCTTTTTGCTCAAAAAACAGGCGATGTGATCGACAAGGTTTGCACCATCGCTTCTGTGCAAACGTGCAAGGCGAAGGGATAACTAATCCGCCTCACGAGCGTCATCAAAAAGCAAAAAATAAAACGCCCACGGTTATGCAAAATGCACCGCAAGAGTTTATAATATGGTTGAAATGTAAGTTTTAGTTGACATTTTTGCTTCTTTTTTACAGAAATCGAATGTTTCGGGCAATACAGCGTCGGGAAAGAAAACGATGGTATGGAGCGAATCCGTGCATTTTCTAACCTTCTTTACCGCGGTGCGTTTTTAATAGAAGATAAAGCATACTTGCAATTACATTTCATATATGATATAATGAAATCGGTCAGAAAAACCGAAAGGAGATATTTTTATGAAACTAAACGCAAAAACCTTAGTTCTTATCTCGCTTCTTATATGTCTTATCAGTTCGATTGGCGCGAGTATTTTCCAAAGCGACTTTGGTCAGGTGGAATACCACGATATGACCTTTGTCACCGAGAGTGGCCACGAGCTTGATGCTCTGCTGCTTGTACCAAAGACCGCGACCGCGGATAATAAGGCGCCTGCTATCGTTGTCAGCCACGGCTGGTACAACAACAGAGAAATGCAGGATCTTAACTACGTTGAATACGCACGTCGCGGCTACGTTGTGCTAGCTATCAGTATGTACGGGCACGGCGACTCGGAGGTTATCGAGTCAAATACCTGGTGGAACGACGAAAATAACGCAAACGGACTTTACGACGGTGTAAAGTATCTCACCACTCTTCCCTACGTTGACACCGAGCGCATCGGCGTTACGGGGCACTCTAACGGCGCGCTTGCCTGCCGCGAAGCAGTTCTACAGGACGCAGAGGGACTTATTGCCGCGGCTTTGCTTGTTTCTAACGACGCCGTATATTACGACGAGGACGGCAATTTCTACAACCAGTTTGGCTCTCGTGACGCGGCTATCGTTGCCTGCCAGTACGACGAGTTCTTCCACCGCGTAGACGGCAATCCTCCAAGAGAATACATACATCAGGTGACCGCACAGTCCTTCCTCCACTTCGGTAAGGATCCCGCAGGTCTTGAGGAGCGCGTAGCGGACACCTTCTACACACAGGAAATAGACGGCACAGAGGCTCTCCGCGCTATCTATAACCCCGCAATTACTCACCCCTGGGCGCACTTCTCATCAAGTGTAGTAGCTTTCAGCGTTGACTTCTTCGACCGCGCGCTCGGCGCGCCAAACGACCTTGCGCATACTAATCAGATCTGGCAGTGGAAGGCTGTTTTCAACGCCCTTGGCGTTATCGGCTTCTTCGCATTTGTCGTATGCTTCGCCCTTGCGCTGCTTGATGCGCCCTATTTCGCAGTTCTAAAGACTGAGGCACCCGTTATGCCCTGGCCCGCGCTTGAAGGCAAGGCAAATAAGCGCTATTGGAGCAAGAACATTTGGTCAGCAGTCCTCAGCATCCCCTTCTATTTCCTCGGCTTTATCCTCGGATTTGTCGGCTCAATGTTTATCGGCATATGGAATCAGGGCGGATCGCTGGCTATCGGTATGTGGTCGCTGCTTTGCGGTCTGTTTACAATCCTCACTATCAGAGGCAACAACAAGAAGTTCCCCGTTGACCTTGAGGAGCGTGGCGTAAAGCTGGGTAAGGATAAGCTTATCCGCACCATTGTTCTCGCGCTGACGGTTGTAAGCGTGGCGTTTGCGCTGGTATTTATCTCGGATTATCTCTTCCTCACCGACTACAGGCTCTGGTGCTTCGCAACTATCAGAGCCTTCAGAGCCGAGCATATCTGGAAGATCCTCGCATTCCTGCCCTTCTGGCTCGTTTACTACATCGCAACCAGCGTGGCAAACAACTGCTACAACTACACCGAAATGGGCAAAAAGTCCTGGATCAGCGTGGTATGGCAAGCATTCTTCGCCTTCCTCGGTCCGCAGATTATGATTATGGGACAGTATATCACGTTCTTTATCTCGGGTAAGATGGTGCTCGATCCCATAACGGGAATTATGGGCATCTGGTTGTTCCCAATCGTGCTGATTCTGCCTCTGGCATCTGTTATCAGCCACCTTATCTACCGCAAGACGAAGAACCCTTACATCGGCGGTATTATCATGGCGATCATCGCCTGCATTATGACCGTCACAAACACCCTTACAGGCTAATTTCACACACGGCTTGTTAAACCAAGCCTGCCTGACAAAAGGCACAGAAATCCACGGATTTCTGTGCCTTTTTCTTTGTTTTTTACCATTTTGAAGAAAATCCGAAAGAAAAACTACATTAATAAAATAAAAGGGCTGGGTTACCCCAGCCCTAAAATTTAGAAAACAATTTAGGAGAATTGTTTTATTCTGTGATTGTTACAGTGATCGTGGTCTCAGCATAACCGCCGTGATCATCGGAATACGAAATTGTAATCTCATGCTCACCGGGAGTGTTTGCGATAGCACCGTATCCCGAAACGTGCTTCATACGAAGCTTGATCGTCTCGAAGGTACCGTCGCTGTACTCAGCTACAATGTATCCGCCTGTGTGCTTAAAGGACTCGCCAACCTTGTAGGTTGTCTGAGGAAGGGGATCCACAGTGATGCCAACAAGTGTTGCATGAGCAACGTCATTTTCTATAATTTTAATGGTAAAGGTATCGGTAAATCCTCTGCATTCTACGGTAATTACCTGCTCTTCTGCGGGCTTTGAGCTGTCAAAACCTGTGATTGTAAAAGCATCGGGATCGTCGTTATAATTAATGAACATACTTATTCCATCTGCACTCTTTAGATAGACCACTAGCCCAGAATAATTCGCAACATCTCCAACAGTATAATCTGTTTTCAAAGGAGTAGTGGAAATATAAAATTGTTTTATTTCATCAGGTACTTCTGTGTAATCACCGTCAGTAGTCCCACCGTCATTAGTTCCACCAGAGTTTTCTCCGCCGCTATTATTATCGCCAGTAAGAATAACTACACCTACTATTACTATTGCTACAACAAGTACAACCGCAATAGCAATCATAAGTATCAGTTCTTTTTGTTTTTTTGTAAGATTCTTTAAGAAACCAAAGTCAAAACTAAATTTGGCTTTGGAATCGGTATCAAAATCAAAATTATCTTTTTTTGCCATTATATTTCCCTTTCAGGATTTATTAACTCTGCGGCGGATTGATCCGCCGCAGAAAACTTATTATTTATTCACCATAATTATATCCGGAGTATGTGATAGGATAATCGGTATCATCTCCAATCTGATAAATGGGAAGACTTGAATTAACCTTTCCGCCGGTGGGATTTACAAGTCTCTTGCGAGTGAGGATAATCTGTATTTTGGAATTAGTCTCAGGTGCCCACGCTCTGTTATCCTTATGGCTCCAAATAACCACAAGACCATCAGTAGAAAAATACTGCTTTGCAGAATAAACCATCGTTCCTCCTATCTCTAATCCCGTTCTAGAGAAGAGAAGCGACAACTTATCAAAGGTTCTCTTTTTTATTGTTCCATCAGTTCTTCCAGCCTCGTTTATAGTTACACTTTCTGTCCAACCGGGAGCTCCCGATCCAAGCTCGCCAAAAACAATACCAGCATGAACATATCCATCACTTCTAGACATAGGGTCTTGGTTTTTGTCCTGATTGATAAAGTACTTTACACTTCCCATATCAACTTGTGCACTAATACCAAAAATGCTTGCATTAATTCCATCGAAAATAAAGCCAAACAAGTCATTAACATTAAGCGATACTCCGCCAGTTGTAAGAGAAGGAAGTGTAGCAGTCTGTCCCTTCTTTATCCAGTTAAACTGATCGAGATATCCTGTAATGGTTATTGTAGAATCAAGAGCGCCTCTTTCAAGGCCGATACCCATACCAGTAACAGAGGTTCCCTTCTTAGCAATATATCCAGAAGTTCCTACGGTACCAAGAGCAACAGTGTTCTGCATACCATTCTGATCCTGAACGGTGGTAACATTATGCAAATTAAGGTTACCATCCTTAAGAAGAAGGTTAGCATAGTTACCACCACGAAGAGTGGTATCCTTAACTGTGAGAACAGATGTGCTTCCGCTGGAAGCTACAGGCTGACGGAATCCACATACATAAGAGTTTTTGATAGTAGTAGCTCCACTTGCACTGATACCAGAAACATAGAATCCGTTGTTATTATTATCATAGTTAAGCACGGGATATACGGGACCGTTAAGATAAATGTTCTCAATAACGCCGCCATTTGCGGAAATAAGGTAATCTGTAAGAACATTAGTTGCAGCGGAAGATACATACTCATCAGCGGTGATTACATAGCCGTTACCGTACATACTCTGACCGCCAAGATTAATCTTGTTGCCTGTTGTAACTGTAATATCATCATGAAGAATCACACCGGCTGCATGAGTAGCGTCATTAGCTGTGTAAAGCTCTGTGCTTATGGTATTCTTGTTTACATTCTTTGCATCAGCTACTACAACAATGTGAACGATCATTGCAAGGTCGTTTTTAGGAGCAATTTCAATAACTACATCGTAGTCACCAATTGCACCGTCCTCGTCGGTGTGATCATAGCCAGAGTCGGTATTGAACTGAATTTCTACATCACCCCAGTTAGAAGTGATATTAGAAGTATATTCATCGGTCCAAATCGCCTGTCCGTCAGGAGCATAGTTGTTGATCTCGTTAACTGTGAAGAGATCGGTACCTCTCTCTGCATAACCGTAAACGGTAAGTGTTGCACCATTGAAGGTGAAATCATCATTGGTGTAGAAGAGGTCAGAAAGCTTAATGGAATCTCCGCTACCTACATAGTAGGGGCTGTAGTTTCTTGCGTGGTGGAACTTAAGTTTGAAGGGAGAGTTCACGATATCAACGATAGCTACAGTAAACTCGGTTTCAAGACGACCGTCAATAGATACGGTAAAGGTGTATTCGGATTCACCTACTGCGAAAGCAACCTTGCCGTCGGTGGTCTTGGATTCATCAGCCTTGGTAATAGTCATTTCACCGTCTCTGAGATCGTAAAGAGTCTCACCGGTTACGCTCTTCCAACCAATAGTAGGAACAAGCTCAATGGACTGGTTGTTGCCGTCACGAACATAGCTAAGGTGCTGTGCGCCTTGACCAAGAGGATAGCTATAGTCACCGATCTTTACGGTTGCACTCTCAACGATTCTAACCTCAATCTTAAGAGTGTCTTCGCGATCTTCACCGGACAGATTCTTTGCATATGCAGTAATGGTCGCTCTATGGCTTCCTGCGAGAATTGCATCCTCGTCAAAGCTAAGTACACCGCCCTGAACGCTTATAGCTGTATTGTCAGACTCCCACTTATATACGCCGAGAGATGTTGCATCAGATGCGGTATCCTTTGCAAAGAGAGCGACCTGATCATTCACAAGGTTAGAAATGTAAAGAGTATCAGTGTTGAACTCAACAAGATCTTCCTTGGTTTCATAACCGATTTCAAAGTTTTCAAAAGGAAGTCTTACAATAAGATCCGCTACAAAAGCATCATCTGCCTTAGTTACGAGAATATCGCTATTAGCGCCGTTATCAGGATAGTTGGGGCTTGTTCCAACAGTAACCTTATACTCTGTTCCCACTTTGCTTTTAATAATTGCATCGGTGGATTTTGGTGCGAATACATTTGCAATTGCGTTTTCATTTGCAAGGCTTGTATTGATTACAACAGAATTGCCGTCACCAAAATCAAGCGCTCCCTCTTCAACAAGCACAACAGAAGAAGGAAGGCTAATCTTATTGCCCGCGGGGGTAGGAATTGTGCCGTTAGTCTTTTCATCAACGGTAGTGCCATTGTAAACGTAATGAGTTGTGGAAATAATCTTAACTCCGTTAGCAAAATAAACAAGATTATCAGTGCCGCTTGCAGCCTCTGAGAAATAGAACACACCGTTACCGTTGATTACAACGGTTTTCTTGAAGTTGTTAAGAACGGCGTTAGCAATTATGCCATAGATTTCATCATTGTTGGCAGCATCTGTAAGATTCTTAATGTAATTCAAATAGCTGTTTTCACCCGTTGCATCAATCGCGGACATATCACCAAATATGTTTGCAAGAGTATCAGCAGAGTCAATAAGGATGTAACCCTTATTGAATATGTCACGAATTCCATTGAACACAGAAGTTACCGTCTGGGGTTCATTATCAACAAGCATTGCAGAAGCAAGAACGGCGCCGCTAGGCTCTTCTACGCTCGCACTGAGATTAGCCGCAGGCATAGCTTCAACCTCTTCAGCCTTAGCAACGAAAATACTTTGAGTCTCCATGTTAAACCAGAAGTGGTAGCCGTAGCCGAGAGACTTGGGAACGAGCTTTTCAGCAACACCGGAATCAGTAAGAGCCTGCATAAGATCTTCCTCGGAGGTAATCTGTTTACCCTTTAATTCTACGTGCAGCTCGGTTGTGAGCGTAGCCGCCGCGGTCTGGTCAGCCGCGATGTTGGCGTCCTTGATGATCGCGCCGAAGGTGGGAATCAGAACTGCGGAAAGGATTGCAATAACCGCAATTACGATTACCAACTCGACGATCGTAAACGCCGATCTTTTTGTGTTTTTCATATTTCGTCCTCCTGACGATTTTTTATTTCTTTTTTCTCTCTTTTTCGACCGATTTCTATCGTTGATGTTAATAGAAAACACAAAAAGCTCGGGAAGCCTTGAAAATCAAGGCTTCCCGAGCTTTGCTATACCAAAATTTACGATAAAAGGCACAGCCTTTCCATATTGGTTTTCTTCAGATCCATTGAAGAATGAACGTATTTGTTCAGCGTCATTTCAATGCTACTGTGACCGAGGATCTCGCTGAGAGTTTTGATCTCAAAATTATACCTGTCAACGCATCGCGTCGCGAAGCTATGGCGCAGGGTGTGAAAGGTTGCACCCTCAATTCCCACGTCATCAAGATACTTTTTAAACTTGTACTGCATTATCCGCGGCTCAACCACCTCACGCCCGATCGTCCCGAGAACGAAGCCGTCGGGGCGGCTCTCCCGCCTGAAATACTCAATGTATTCGCCAAGAAAGCTCGGCAGCGGGATGGTCCGCGCAGACGTCTTGGTCTTTGGCGTACCAATGACAATCTCGCTACCAGACCTGCCGTCCTTGCTCAGCCTTTGCATCGTTCCTCGCACGTGCAGACTTCCTCTCTCCACATCGCACCAGCGCAGCGCGCAAAGCTCTCCCACGCGCAGCCCAGTATACAGTGTCAGCAAAACACCAAACTTATATATATCCATATCCCGCACGAGATACCTCTCCAGCCGCAGCTGCTCCTCTCGCGACAGAACGCGCATCTCAACCCGCTCTTTCGGAAAATAAACGAAGTCGGGCATCGGCAAATGATACTGCCTGTGGCCATACTTGAAGCAAGAATGTAAAAACGTAAGCAGCCCATTGACCGTCGCAGGCGAAAGCCCACTGTCCAGCCGCTCCACAGCAAACTCGTGCAGAGCGATCGTCGTACAGCTCAGCGCGGTGTACCCGCCTATCTGTGCCTCAATATGCTTATTGAAAAAGCTCTCGTACCGCCTCAGGCTGGACGGCTTTATGCGATTTGCGTTTAGGCTAAGCCACTCGCGGCATAGCCGCTCTACCGTAATTCCTCTTGGACCGCAGGATGCGCCGATCAGCAAAATATTGTCCATAGCCGCCTGACGCTTGTCCTTCGCCTCGCTGCAAGTCCGCGCGTAAACCGAACCGTACTTTTTCTTGCCGAAAGCGTCGATTTCCTTAACGTATCGCGCTTCCCACAAACCGTCCTTTCTCTTGTAAACCTTGTCGCCTTTTTTCGGCATTCTTAAAATCCTCTCTTTCCTACCACAAATTTCACAACAAAAAGCATCAAAAACAAGCTCCAAAATTAACCATTTCTTAATATAATCATTAATTTTTATTAAAATAGATTGTAAAATAGCTTATTTTATGCTATGATGAATGCGGTATAATGTAATTGTATCACGATTTCGGATGTTTTGAATATTAACATCCGCGAGGGAAAATGCGAATATATTATGCCCGATTTTCGCAATTTTTATGCGCGAAAACACAGCTTGATTTGGAAATCAAAAAATAAAACGTCAGGAGGACGAAAAATGAAAAACACAAAAAGATCGGCGTTTACGATCGTCGAGTTGGTAATCGTAATTGCGGTAATAGCAATCCTCTCCGCAGTACTGATTCCCACCTTCGGCAGCATTATCAAAGACGCCACCATTGCGGCTGACCAGACCGCAATGCACATACTCAATACCGAGCTGCAAATGTATCTCGAAGATGAGACCATTGACAGCGAGGCAGAACTTATGGAAGTGCTGAAGGACAGCGGTCTCGATAAAAAGCTCGTAACCAAGTCTATGGCTCACGGCTATTACTATTGGTTCAATATGGCAACGCAGAGCTTTGTTATTGGCACAACCAACGAGATTGCAGCAGAACCTGCTCCCGCTCCACAGGCTCAGAATAAGGGCAGTGCTCAGCTAATGAGCGCGGTAACCGTTGCAGATGGAGATGCGAACGAGCCTAAATATGCTAATATTTATACCTTCCGTGAATTCTTCGGCAATGGCTATTATTTTGTTTCCTGTACAAACGGTGACGGATTCGGCCTTAGCGAAGCTATCAGCTTTATTGATGAACTTAGAAACGGTCAAGACTATGACAAACTCATCAAGTATTTTGAGTACGCAATGAAGAATGATGCTGATACCTCCGCGGTGAAGATTGTTTATGATTTGGTAAAGGATACCAATATTAGAAACCATAATGGTGTATTCTACCACGGCGACACAAGCATATATGAATATATTTCACCTAAGGCAACACGTCTTACAGGACCAAGTTACCAATATGTCAACGGAGAAGTAACCAAAAAATTCAAAGCACCAATGCCCACATCCGGTGAATATATATATATTCCTGACAATATTAAGATGATCCTCAAAGATGCTTTTTCATATGAAGCAGACGGAGACAAAGTTATGAAGGTAGGAATGCCAACAGTGGAAGCAACTTTGGCACTGTTTGGTCCTTATTCTAGTAACAAAACCTCCCTTAACATTGAAGTCGAGGGCAAAAGCTATTATGTAAATAATATGATACTTTACGAAATTGTTGGAACTGGCAAAAAGAAAGCCGGTGACCTTAAGCAAAGGCTAGAGTTTGGTGACACTTTCTGTATTGGATTTGAATCTATCAACGATGGAGTAATTGAATACAACAAGGACGCAGATACAATCTATGTATCATATGGAGAAGGAACTCTTCAGCTTGTTGCAGTTAATCCCCAAAACTCCGATGAAGTTTCTTACACCGCATATGAATGGTCAATATCTGAGAAAAGCAATCTCTTAAATTCAGATGGTTCAACTAGCACTTCAGGAATTTTGGATCAGCGAACCGGTCTTATAGATCTTACTAAAACTCACTTTAAAGAGAATACAGGAAAGTACATCTGCGAATTTACCGTAAAAGCAAAAGCAAGAAAACTAAGCGATGGTACAGATACAACTGATACCGTTAAGGTTGTAGTAATCAAGCCTGTATCTGCTACTCTTAGCTTTGGTGATTCTACAATTGCACTTGGCGGAGAAAATACAGCAGGCCCGGCTCTTGAATTTACCGGTTATTCTGCATCTTACGGATTAAGTGTATCCGTAAATTACAGCACTGATTCTAGCGGTAGCAATCCTCTTCTTGAACAGCTTGGTGGGGCTTTTGACATTGACACCAACGACGGCAAGCTTATTAGCTTGCATTACGATGGCACTAATATGTCCTTTAAGACCAACGCAAAGGGCGAGCTTGTAGCTGAAAAGGATCGTAACGACGAGCCTTACTACAGCTTCGAGGTATCTATTGGCGGTGCGCTTAAGACAACTGTTACAGGTAATATTGTCGATAAAACTTCCGCTCCCGTACGCTTCAATTACAAGAAGTACAACCAGGCAAATTGTCCCACATATCAGCTTGGTACAGTAAATGATATTAAGCTTTCTGATCTCTTCAGCATTTCTGCCGGAGCACAGGCGAAAGGCGGTTCTGCAAAGGTTACTATTTATTGTAATGCACCCGTAAATGGCAAATTTGATCCTACCGGCGAGATTCGCAAGGTGGTTGCAGAAAATGCTGCCGATGCATTGGAAAACGGATACGAAAATCCTTATACCCTTGACATTATTTATCCTACAAACGCCATCTCTTATAGCGATTGGAGCAATGCCGCACACGTAATTACGCTTCAGGGTGAGGTTGGTACAAATGGCGATCTGTATGAGAATCTTTATATTGAGATTGCTCCCACCGAGGGCGACGTAACTACTATAGCTAAAGTAGAGATCGTTGACGGAGCTGTTAACGTAACCGACCTTAATAGCCTTAAGCCTACCGATGGTGAAGGCAACGTGACCTCGAATGCTATTGTTCTTAATCAAAACGTAGTTCTTCACGGCACCTCTGAGATTACTACCGGTACTACCATTGAAATTGGTAAAGATATTACACTTCATGGTAACGGTCACGTAATTAATGCTGAAAAGTATGAGGCTGAAAACACCGGTGTTACAGAAAACAAATATAATTATTTAGATAAATCCAAGACGTATTGTAACGATCCCAACTGTCCCAATTATGCCCCCAACAATGAAAAGGAATGGGTAAAGGATGTTTGTTATACGGAAAAGTGGACATTTAAGTTCCCCAAACATAGCCATAGAGTGGTAAAGAACGGTGAGAATATAAAGAGCACTTATTCAACCTTCCCGGGATATAAAACTAATCAGGCTATGATTATTCTTTCGGGTGGTACTATAGATAACATTTATGTTAATGGTCCTATATATCCTGAGCTTCAGTATCGTGCTGATGACAGTTATGACACTAATACCGTATCTGGAGTAACGGGTTATTATGTATCGGGTATTAAGACAACCGGTGATGCTACCATCAAGAACTCTTACGTAATTGGATTCCGTCAGCCTGTACAGGTTGAAAGCGCAGCAACTGAAGGTCACTACGAGGCAAGTGGTAACACCACTACCCTTGTTATTGACAAGCAGGCAGAGACTACTACTCTTATGAACACCGTTCTTCGCGGCGGCAACTATGCTAACCTTGTAATTGTTTCGGGTAACATTGTTCTTGAGGACGTTACCACCATTCAGGACTACAACGGTATGACTCCCACTATAGGTGATAAGAGCAAAAACGTGTATGGCGCAGGTATTGTGCTTGAGGGTACTACCGCACCTTCAAACGAAAAGGTTGCAGAAGCAATGGCTCTTCCATTTGTTGGAGATGAAGAGGCTAAGATACTTACCCTTCTTAGACCTCTCAGCACTAAGGTTGAAATCAAGGGCGATCTTACTCAGCACAACTGGCTTGAAAAGGATACTGCAAACAAGAATCTTCCTAACATTCAGCCTTATAACGGTTTCTCTATTGGCTTGAAAGAAATATTCGGTTACTTCTTCAATGGATTTGGAATTGAGGAAATGAACGTAGGTAGAATGGGCAGATTTATGGATTACATCCATCAGGATGCCAATTTGTCGCTTGAGGAAAACCGCATTACAAATACTTACTATGCTTACGGTGCTAAAGATCCTAACGCAAACAAGAACGAGATGTTGAACTTTGGTATTCTGTTTGTCGACGTTGAGCAGAATTATAATGATTCTGTTATCAATGAACATTATGCTAAACTAATGGTTAATATTGACGAAAGTGAACGTAATGGTGGCAAGCAGTTCGGTACCGTATCCGTTCAGCTCTCTCACGAAAGCATGAAGGGACTTACCGCTGCGGATTTGCGTACCAAGGGCGCAGACGTTTCTCTTGTTATATGGAGCTACACCGATGGACGTAAGTGGGCACAGACAAGTGAGACTAGAACTATAGTAGGTTTGGGAGAAGTACCTTATTACTCTTACTACACAACTTCCGCAACCGACTGGAACAATATAAATGTTGTCACAGATAGTGATAAGTACTACAGCCCCAATGCTCTCTACGGTTCTAACGGCGCATACTCTGCGTGGTATGGCAGTAAAAATTAATAGCATAGCGAAAAAATACATCTAATCGTTTCTGCGGCGACTTTTGCCGCCGCAGAATTAACAACTCCTGAAAGGGAAAACAAATGGCAAAAAAAGACGATAATTTTGATTTTGATACAGAATCTAAAGCCAAACCGAGTTTTGACCTTAGCTTCTTAAAAAACCTTACTAAAAAGCAAAAGGAAACCATTATTACAATAGCTATTTCAGTAGTAGCATTAGCAGTAATAATTATAGTTGGAGTGCTTTTGCTTGGCGGGGGTGACGCGATCAATGGAAACAACGGTAACGGGGACATTAATATTGATTTTGGTCCTACTACCGGTGTTGAGTCTGATGAAATATCCGATATGATTCTTTCTTCCGTCCCCAACAAAACTGTTTATTACGTTGGAGAGAATATTGATCTCTCGGGACTCACACTGTATATAAAAATGAAGAACGGTAGTGAGATATATGAACGTTATGACGACCGCCTTTCTAGTTTTGTTGTAAGTGGCTTTAACAGTTCTGCTCCCATAGATCAGCAGGTGGTAACTGTAAAATACAAGAAACAAAGCGTTTCGTTTACAGTTAAGATAAAGGAAATGCCCGTGGCAGAACCCTCCGTTCAGAGTATAACAGTTAATCCGCTCCCCAAAACCGAATACAAGGTTGGCGGCTCATTCATCGCACGAACCGCAAAGATCGTTGCGACGTTTAGTGATGGTTCTACTCAAGAAATTGCACTTAATAGAAGTCACCTTTCTAATTGGGCAGAAGCAATTCAGGCACCCGGCACCCACGAGATCAAAGTGGTATACTTCGACGGCAACGGAGGCTACGCTGAAACTACATTCACCATAACTGTAGCTGAATAATTTACATTAAAATACCAACGTCGGAGAGGTGGGCAAAAAAACGCCCTAAATTATAAGATTATTCCGACAAAACTAAATGATATAATTTGTTCGAAAGAGCAATTATAAATAAAATTTTTTTCAAGGAGAAAAACAATGAAAAAGACAAACAAAAAGGGCTTTACTATCGTTGAGCTCGTAATCGTAATCGCAGTTATTGCGATCCTTTCCGCAGTACTTATCCCCACCTTCGGCTCAGTTATCTCTGAGGCAAGTGATGTTGCAGGTAAGCAGGATGCTCGTAATGGTTACCTTAAGTGGTATGCGGAAGACATCAAGGATGGTGTTATTGATGCAGAGCTCGATGGCACAGCGCTTGATACTAACTACACTTCGACTGCTGATGGTTCAGCGAAGTACACTCATACCGCATCCGACGGTACTACTACCTATGCCTTTGATGGTAGCAAGTACTATAAGAACGGCACTGAAATGACCAACGACTAATGTTCGATCTTCTTCTAAAACCCACTCGGAAATAGGTTTTAGTTTAAGATAAAATTTTGGTAAGTGTCTTCTGTTGTTTCGGACACTTACTGAAATTCTCCTAACTAGATTGGGTTTTTTGTTTCCCAATCTAACCCGAGGGCTGGGGTATCTCAGCCCTTTTCTTTTTGTGTTTTATCTTTCTTGGCGCGAGGAGAAGGCGCGGCTTTATCGCAAAAAAATGTCCTCTAAAAATGCGTTTTAGAGGACAAAAAATCGAGGCTCGGCGAGATTTTATCGCCGAGCCTTTTGTGGTAGTTTTTTGTATAGAGAACGCCAAAAACCTAGACGCGCCAAGGCTTTTTCGTCCTCTTGTGTTTTCTATTAACATCAACGATAGAAATCGGTCGAAAAAGAGAGAAAAAAGAAATAAAAAATCGTCAGGAGGACGAAATATGAAAAACACAAAAAGATCGGCGTTTACGATCGTCGAGCTGGTAATCGTAATTGCGGTAATAGCAATCCTTTCCGCAGTTCTGATTCCCACCTTCGGCGCGATCATCAAGGACGCCAACATCGCGGCTGACCAGACCGCGGCCAGCACTCTGACTACAGAGCTTCACGTTTACCTTATGGGTAAAGAAATTAAAACTGAGGCAGAGCTTGTTAAGGCTCTCAATGATGAAAAGCTTGGCTTTACCGACAAGAAGCTTACTCCCAAATCGGCAAGCTACGGGTACCATTATTGGTATGATGCTGAAACCCAGACAATTATTACCGGTACAGCCGCACAGATTGAAGAAATCGGTAAAGAAAGAAAACAATCTGGTACTGTAACTCAGGACGGTCCTGCTCTTATGTCTGCAGTCCTTGTTAACGAAACAGAAAACAATAATTCTGCAAACATCAGCTTCCGTGATATCTACGGTTACGGCATCTATCTTATTGATAAGGGCGGTAGCTACATTGCAGAAGCAATTAACGAGATCGATAAGCTTTCCGGCAAGACTTCTTATGAATCATTGATAAACAAACTTGCAACTGCTGTAAGCGAAGATGCTGATAAAGAGTTTGTTACCCTAATCCAGACAACCGTTACTACTACGACAATTAGAACCGAGGCAGGAGCTTTCTTCACCGAGGGCGAGAGCACAAATGAGTATTTCTCTGCGTCTGCTACTTTCGTTGGTAACGTATATTACAACTATACCGAGGGAAGCGTAAACACAGATAGTTCAAGTGCTCCTACTCCCACCGGTACGGTTGAGGTTCCTTCTCATATCAACGGTATTGTAGAGGGTGGACTTAATTATTCTGCGGAAGCTGAGGTTACTATTACTATTGAAAGCACTTCCGTTCTCGCTCCTAACTCGACTAATGCAACGGTAAAATATGATGACGAGGAGTGGACTGTAGAGGGAGATGTTCTTGTTTCCACTAAGACTGAGAACAAGCCCGCCGATATTCCTCTTGTTAAGAAGCTTACCTTTAATGACTTTGTGATCAGTTACAACGACCCCGGTGATGCTTCTAAGGTTAACGTTAACGCCGGCAACATTTACATTTCCTATACTGCAGAGCTTGACTTCTTCGCAAAGAATGCTGCTGAAGGAAGCACCGAGACATCCGAGTTTATTAACGAATGGAAATCTTCTAACGAAAATGTTGCAAAAGTAAGTGATATTGGTTTGGTTACTATCACCACTCCTAATGATACAAACGGTTATTCCACCACAATCACAGCAAAGGCTCTTGATATGGACGGCAACGAAATCGAAAGATCTGTGACCGTTATCGTTAACAAGCCTATGGAAGCAAACATTACTCTTGCTGGTAGAACGTTTGCTCTTAACGGCGGCACTCACGAGCTTGACTGGTTCTACTCCACTGGTGCAAAGCTTACATCCGCCGTTTCCGGAACTATTAATTATAAGTATGAGGATGTTTTTGCAAAGGGTACCAACGATATAACCGTTTCTGTTGCTGAAGGTAGTATCTTCGCTGCAAGCGGTAAGGACATCACGCTTGTTTCCTCTGAAAGCGTAGGATATTTCACCGTTTCTGTGGACGGCGGTCTTCTTGCAACTACCTTTAAGGTAAACGTAATTGATAACTCCAAGTCTACTGTTGATATTGACTTCTATGATAAGGATGCTACTCCCGAAACCTACCTTCACTACATAGGTAGTAAGGATGGCGTTAAGCTTGGTGACCTCTTCACCGATAAGGGCGGTATGGTTGGCGCAACTGTTAACATCTATGACGCTGTAGATGCTGACGGCTCTGTATTTAAGTGGAACACCAACTGGACTAACGACGAGGTTTCTGCACAGATTGACGGCGCAGCATATAACGGAAGCACATACACTTGGACTCTTGATTCCGATTGGGAGAACGCAATTCTTCGGTTCAGCACATCTGATGGTTATGTTCCTGAAGATTTTGATATTCATATTAAGGTTGCTCCCTCCAATGGTGCGGCATATGTTGTTAAGGTTGTAGTTGTTGACGCTGCTAACGTTAATAATGTAGAGGATATGAAGACCGCATTTGCAGCAGGTAAGGATGTTGTTCTTCATTCCGATGTTTCTGTAAGCACAGGTACAACTATCAATGTTGGAGATAATATTCTTTACGGTAATGGTTATGTAATAAGCGCGAAAACATATGTTGCAGATGCAACTGGTGGAACGGATAATTATGTAACATATTCTTATACTACGAAAAAGGTTTGTGATAATTCCTCTTGCGGTAAATATGGTACGGGTTGGTCTACCTTGGGTTGTGGTCTAGGCGGTCACGCATCAAAAAATATTATAACTGGAACTACAAAAAATAAAGGTGATGCCTATACTGCATACAGAACAAATCAGTCTATGATTACACTTTCTGGTGGTAAGATAGACAATATTTATATTGACGGCCCTGTTTATCCTGAACTTCAGTATTACACTGACGAGAGTTATGATGGAAATAGCACCGGTCATACAGCATATTATGTGTCCGGCATTACTACAACAGGAACATCTACTATTGTCAATTCTTATGTTACCGGTTTCCGTCAGCCTGTACAGGCTGCGGGTACTCTGCTGAATGTTGAGAACACCACTCTTCGTGGCGGTAACTACAGCAACCTTCTTCTTTCTGCAGGTAACCTTTATCTCAAGAACGTAACAACCGTTCAGGATCAAAAGGGTCAGCAGGCTACCGTTGGAGATACAAGTAAGAGTGTAATTGGTATGGGTATTGCAATCGGTACAGGCGCACTTTCCTCTACCATTACCATTGATGGTTATCTCAATCAGCACAACTGGGTAAAACAGAATCCCGGAGGTAGTCTTCCTGTTATTACAGATACAAGTGGCACAGAGTTGAATTTGGGCAACCTGTTTGGATATATATTTACGGGTATGACTAAGTTGGGACAGACTATTGAGGTTGGTAGTCTTCAGTACTATATCCATAAGGATCAGCAGAATATGGAATCTGATGCAAGTAAGTGTGAAAACAATTACGTAAACGCAGGTATTGTGTTCTGTGAAATTGGTAATTCATCTTATATTGATGGATTGAACGTTAACGTATCTATTATTAATGGTGCAAATCGTGACAAGGGCATTATGTCAAAGACGAATCTTGATGTTCTTGATATGAGATTTAAAGATTTGGGATTAACACTTGGTCCTATAAGCATTAACGCTGCTACTGAGCTTGGTACAGATGGTAGATTCATTGTCTGGAGTTATAAGGATGGACGTAACTGGGTTAGAAATGGTCTTGCAATAGATCTTGTTTCTGGCTCTGCACCTAGTGTAGTCGTAGACAGCACTTTGACCGAGGATCCTTCTGCATCTGTAAGCGGATTCACCGGTACTTACGTTCCCGTTGTATACAGAGGTCGTTATGACAACCTTGGTGTATATACCTCTAAGTATATCATCAACGACAGTAACAAGCTTACTGCAAACTAATTAAAAAACAGTTTCTGCGGCGGCGAAAGTCGCCGCAGAATTCAAAATGCCTGAAAGGGAAAACAAAATGGCAAAAAAAGATACAGAAAATTTTGATTTTGAAACAGAATCCGAGGGTAAAGGGAAATTTGATCTTGCGGGATTCTTTAAAAATCTTACAAAACAGCAAAAAGGTATTATCCTTATTGCTGCTGTGGCTATTGTGCTTGTTGTCGCAATAGTAGTTGTATGTGCTATTGTAGGTGCAAACGGCGGATTTAACAGTGACGGAGGCACCAACGGAAGCAGTGGTGATAATTCCACAACCGATGGTGACGGCAATATACACGATGAAGTTCCGGACACAATTATTGAGTTCTATATTTCCTCTCCACCTGTAAGAAATCTGTACAATGTTGGCGACGAGGCTAACTATTCAGGTTTGACATTCTTTATCAGAGATACTGATCGTAACATTATTAATATCAGTTATGATGATGATCCTGATGCATTCAATATCACGGGATTTGATAGCTCCGCTCCTGTAGAATCACAGACTATTACGGTAGAATGTAGAGGATATACAGATACTTTTGTTGTAAAAATAGAAGAGCCTGCTCCAGTAAAGCCCACCCTCGTAAATATTACAATAGATCCAATGCCTCAAACGACCTATGGAAAAGGCGAGTCGCTTAATTTAATGGGTTCATATATTGTGGTTGAATATAGCGATGGTACAACCGAATCTATCAAGCTTAGAATGAAGCATATATCTGGCTTTGATCCCGATTTGACTGTTGGTGATCATGTGTTGACTGTTAAGTACCATGATGATAACGGCGGCTATGCCGAAACCACATTCACTGTAACAATCACAGAATAAAACAATTCTCCTAAATTGTTTTCAACTAAAAAGGGCTGATTTCAGCCCTTTTTGTTATGTTTAGTTGGCATTTTAGGGAGTTTACACCTCATCCGTCAGCTTTGCTGACAGCTTCTCGCTGAGGCTCGGTCACGTTTTGGCTCTTGCGTTATTAACGCAATTCACTACCAAAACGCCGCTTCGCTACCTCGAGGGGAAGGCATAAAAAAAGGTCGGATTTTCATCCGACCTTTTTGGTTTTGTTATGTAATCTTTGATATTACACGAGAAGGTTGGTCTGCTCTTCTACATTGAAGAAGTGCATAACCTTGCCCTCGCAGGTTACGTGGAGGGGTGCGCCCTGAACGAGAGAGCGACGCTGATCGTCGGTAAGAGAAACGGTGGGAATACGAACGATGAGCTTATCGCCGTTTTCGGTAACGACGTGAAGGTGAAGCTCGCTACCCATCATCTCATTTACGAGGATCTGGCAGGAAATTGCATCGGGAGCGCCTGCCTCAGCGAGAACGAAGTGCTCGGGACGAACGCCGAGAATTATATTCTGAGAGCCAACGCCCTTTGCTGCGAGAGCAGTTGCCTTCTCACCTGTGACCTCGATCTTAGCGCCATAGGGAGTTACGTAGTACTTATCGCCCTCTTTTACGAGTTTGGTGTTAAAGGTGTTCATCTTAGGAGCGCCGATGAACTCTGCAACGAAGAGGTTGCAGGGCATATCAAATACCTCGGTGGGAGTGCCAACCTGCTGGATAAGGCCGTCCTTCATAATAACGATACGGTCGCCAAGAGTCATAGCCTCTGTCTGATCGTGTGTTACATAGATGAAGGTGGTGTTGATCTTCTTACGGAGAAGAATGATCTCTGCTCTCATCTGGTTACGGAGCTTAGCATCGAGGTTGGAGAGAGGTTCGTCCATAAGGAATACCTTGGAGTCACGAACCATCGCACGACCGATAGCAACTCTCTGACGCTGACCGCCAGAAAGCGCTCTGGGCTTTCTGGTAAGGTACTCGGTGATGCCAAGAACCTCGGCAGCCTCGGTTACTCTCTTATAAACCTCATCCTGAGGAACCTTCTTAAGACGAAGGGAGAACGCCATGTTCTCAAAAACTGTCAGGTGAGGATAAAGCGCGTAGTTCTGGAATACCATGGCGATATCTCTGTCACGAGGCTGGAGATCATTTACTACAACGCCGTCAATCTCAACAGTACCGCCGGAGATGTCCTCAAGACCTGCGATCATACGGAGGGTGGTGGACTTACCACATCCGGAGGGACCTACGAAAACGATAAACTCCTTATCGGCGATATCAAGGTTGAAGTTATCTACTGCAAGAGTGTTCTTGCCGTATATTTTCTTTACATTAGTTAATTTTACGCTTGCCATAATTAATTCTCCTTATCCTTTTACTGCGCCGCCGGTGACGCCCTCAACATAGTACTTCTGCAATGCGAGGAATACCGCGGTAACGGGGATTGAAACTGTAACGCCCGCCGCACAGAATCGTGTGTACATCGTACTGGGGTTAGTAGCCTGCAGCCAGCCCCACATACCTACGGCAACGTTCTTACCGAGATCATCGCCCGCTGCAAGGAATCTTGCAAGCATAAAGTCGCCCCAGGGAGCCATAAAGCCCATAAGTATGGTGTAGATGATGATAGGCTTGGAAAGAGGCATAATAACCTTGTAGAATACCTGCCAACGAGTTGCACCGTCAATTCTCGCTGCCTCGTCAAGGCTCTTAGAAATGGTATCAAAGAAGCCCTTGGATACGTAGTATCCCATACCCGAGCTTGCACAATAAACGATGATCAGACCGAAAGGTGCGTTAGCGTGTGTAAGTCCCAGGTCGCCGAAGATCTTGTAAATAAGGATCATTGTAAGGAAGCCGGGGAACATACCCAGGATAAGCATAAAGTTCATCAGGAACTTTCTACCCTTGAATCTCAGACGGGAGAGGGTGTAAGACATAGAAAGAATGAAGAATGTCTGAAGCACCGCGGTAGCAAGACCCATAATGGTAGTGTTAATGAACCAGGTCGGGAAGTTGGTATTGGTAAAGAGATACTCGTAGTTGCCAAAGCCCCACTCCTTAGGTATCATATAATCAACACGACCGGTGCTCTCCATTCTCAGCGACTCAAGCACGATACCGAAGTAGGGGAAGAGCCAAACAACAGTCATGACGATCAGCACTATGTAGATCAGGGTGTTGGATATTCTTCTGCTGGCCTTTGCGCCGAGGCCGGACTTTTTAATAGAAGATGTATTATTTTTCATTATGCAAAGTCCTCCTCATTCTTAGTAGACGGAATTACGTTGTAAACGATAAGCGAAAGGATCGCAACAACAAGGAATATCAAGATACCGAGAGCGGATGCAAGATAGTATCTCGCGCCGGCGCCCGAGCCGGTAGACAGCTTGAAGAGCCAGGTAATAAGCAGGTCGGTGTGACCGGGTACAAGACCCTCAAGGCTGGGAATATTCATATCAAAGTTGGTAGGACCACCGCCGGAGAGCAGGAAGATAATGTTGAAGTTATTCAAATTACCTACAAAGCTGGTAAGGAGGTAAGGACCGGTTACGAAGAGCATATAAGGCAAGGTGATCTTAGTGAACTGCTGAACACCGTTCGCACCGTCAATCTGAGCAGACTCATAGAGGTCGGCGGGAATGTTCATAAGAATACCGGTAGCCATCAGCATTACGTAAGGAATACCAACCCAGATGTTGATGACGATAAGCATTATTCTCGCAGCCTCGGGAACTTGCCAAAGAGTGTTAGTATTATTAGCTACGAGATAATCTCTGATAAACGGAACATTGTTATAAAGGAAGGAACCGATGAATCCGTTGAAGTCAAACATCTTGGATATGTAAAGAAGGGATACGAACTGAGGTATCGCTATGGTCATAACGAGAACGGTACGCCAGAACTTCTTGATCTTAATACCCTTTTTATTAATCATAATAGCAACCATCATGCCAAGGAAGTAGTTGGTAAAGGTTGCGAATACCGCCCAGATAAGAGTCCATACAAGAAGCTCACCGAAGGCAACGCCTATACCGCCCTCACTGAAGTTAAGCAGCTCGGCAAGGTTCTTGAAGCCTACCCACTGGTAAAGCTCACTCTGTCCGTTCAGAAGACCTATGGATCCAAAAACGTCACTGTAGTTAGTGAAGGCTATAATGATCATAAAGATCATAGGAAGAACGGTAAAGA
Organism: Clostridia bacterium; assembly: GCA_017522795.1. Lineage (GTDB taxonomy): Bacteria > Bacillota > Clostridia > Oscillospirales > CAG-272 > UBA1740. Next base: position 52,694 of record JAFWXZ010000015.1, read on the forward strand.
GGCCGATACCGATAATGGAGGGAGCAAGAAGAGTCTTGTGGAACTGATCGTCAAGGAGAGACTTAAGGTCGTCCTTACCGCTCTTGATCTTCTTACCGCTGGCTGTGATGTCCATGCAGATGCGGCACTGCTTTACCTGCAGTCTCCAGGTAACAATGAACGCAATGATGAAAATAACAGCGAGGAGCGCGTTGAAGAGAACACGGGTAGAGTCCTCACCGGGAATAGTGATCGGAACATCATACTCATAGTCATAACCGGGCTTCTGCTGTATTGTACCAACAGTGTTACCGGTTTCAAACCAGTTTACACTCTTGAGCCAGTTAAGACCGCTCTGTGTACGGTAGTTAGGAAGGCCGCTGGAAACATCCACGCTTGTAGGAATGAAGAACATATATACCACAAACGCAACCTCAAAGAGGAAGAACAAAATACCGCGGGCGATCTGACCGTAGTAGATATTACCGAGGCCAAAGATAACGAAGGAAAGCTTTACAGCCCAATTACCCTTGACAAAGGTATGGATAATATCAAGAAAGCCATCTTTAATTTTGATGGCAAAATCCTTTACAAGACCAAGGAAAGCAAGGATAAGACCCTTGAACCAACCGGGAATCGCGCAGAAGAACTGCTTAAAGTCGTAAAGGAATCTCTGAAACTTATTCAGCTTCAAATATTCTAATGCATTTAATTGTTTCATAAGTAAAAATACAAACCAGGCTTTTGCCGGGTTTATATAACTCCTTTTTATGATAAAAGGCATTGTAAGCCGATACACAAGGCATCTGTTGTCCTTGTATGCCGGCTAACAATGCCTTTTTGTTATCGGGTGAGCCCGAAGGCCCACCCGAAGAACATAAGCTATTTAATTTTAGAATAAACTAAAAATTAGTTAGCGGGAACGAGCTCAACGGTAGCGTTGTGAGTGCCCTCTTCCCAAGTAAGCTTAACGTAGTACTTACCAGCGGTAGCAACGGTGATGTTGCCGGGCTCATCTGCGCCGTCCATAAGTCTTGCATAGTAACCGGAAGTGGTCTCGCCGGTCTTCTCGTTAGCAACACCTACCTGAACGTTCCAACCGCCACCCTGACGAAGCTTGAACTGATCGTCGGTGGTGAGGTCGTATGCCTCAATGGTCTGCCATACGCCGTTCTCAAGCTCTTCCATCTCAAGGTCAACGTTCCAACCGGTGCCGTTGATAGAACCGATTACGGACCAAGCTCTGAGCTCATCGTCAGACTTCTTAAGGAGATCAAGGATGGTCTTCTCATAAGTATCAAGAGCAAGTCTGAGGTCATCCTCGGTAGCTGCGTTCTTGGACTCACCGCCAAGAAGCTTAGCGATATCCCACCAAGAACCGTGGATATTGCCCTGAGGAGTAGCGTGCTCGTTCTGAAGAGCGAGAGCTACAAGAGACTCGTTAGCCTTTACATTTGCATCCTGCTGAGCTACGAGGTTAGAGGGACCCCACTGGAACTCTTTGTATCTCTCAAGCTGGCACTCAGTGTTAGTGAGGTACTGAGCAAGCTTGGAAAGCATAGCAGCCTTAGCAGGATCGGACTGAGGCTTAACACCCATAAGCTTGTTTCCGGAGAAGGAAGCGAGGTGGTAGGTCTCACCGTCAACAGTGAAGGAAGGAAGATCGGTAACACCGAGGTTATCACCAAGGGTCTCAACAGCGGTATTAGCGTTCCAGATACCGGTAACAACGATACCAGCGTTAGCAAACTCAGAAGAAGAGTTGATGTAGTTGGGAGACTTGGTAACGATCTGCATACCCTTCATAGCAACAAGGCCCTTATCAGAGTTGAAATCGTCATCAACAGAAGTGAACTTACCCTTGTCATCCATGGTCCAGTTGGAGTGACAGCCGGTAGCCATGAAGAAGGAAGCGGTGTACCAAGCGTTCTCAAGCTCAAAACAAATGTTCTTGCCTGCAGCCTCACAATCAGCAACGATCTGTGCAAGATCATCGGGATTGGTGATTACGCTCTTGTCGTAGTACATATAGTAACCGTTATCAGAGGTAAGGGGATATGCATAGAGAGTACCTGCAACGGAAGCTGCGGAGATAGAAACAGAGTCGTTAGCTTCCTTGAGGTTAGCAGTTGCCTGGAGACCAGGAGCTGCAAGAGCTTTAGCCTGTACAAGACGAGCGAGCTGGTCCTGTGCGAAGCAGAATACGTCAGGAGCGAGAGCTACGTCTGCAAGAACCTGAGAAGCTGCGTCTGCCTCAGAAACGCCAGAAACCTCAAAGGTGTACTTTGCATCATAGTCAGGATTAGCTGCAAGGAACTCTGCGATCTGAGCCTCAGCGAGCTCAGTAGCGCCTGGTACCTCAGAAACCCAAACTTTAATTGTTTCCTTGTTGCCGCCATTGCCGCCGTTGTCACCGTTGTCAGGCTTGGTAGGCTGACAAGCTGCAAAGCAGGATACGATCATAACGAGAACAAGAACAAGAGTTAAGATCTTACTCATTTTCATAAGAGTAAATCCTCCTTAAAATAATAATAATTTTTTACGCACTTTTGCGCATTAAGATTATAACACCTTTATACATTTTTGTCAACAAGCGAAAAGTCAAATAAAGCAAAATCGGCGTTTTGCACAAAACGGCTTGACACTTTTTTATCAAAATGCCAAGCCGTTTATATTTATTTATTTTTGAACTCATCAAAGGCGGGGAGTATATGTCCCTCGTAATCAAAGAGGCACTGATTTGCCCATTCGTTAGCGGTGGATTTGCCCTCCTCGTGAATATAGCTCTGCCCTGCCTCACTCGCCCAGCAGATGCCCTCGCCTGGTAGCCAGAGAGGCTCCCAATAGAACACTCCACCGATGCCGTTCTTACGAACGAGAGCGATAAAGTCCTTGATATATTCTGCCTGTCCCTCGGGGGTGAGAGGATATCTGTCGGTGACACCGGGAATGACCGCGCGCTCGGCGTCGATGACGAGCCTTCTCTCCTCTCCGTCGATGGTATAGCCCTTGTCGGTAAAGCCGTAGCCAAGCTCGACTACCATTATCTCCTTGCCAAAGTGCTTGCAGGCGTTAAGATTTTCCATAAGCTGACTGGGGGTGCCGTGCCAATAGGGGTAATAGGATGCGCCTATAATGTCAAAGTCAATGCCGTGAGTTGCCATTTCATTAAAGAATTCCTGATAGACCTCTTTATCGTGGCTACGCTCGAGGTGAAGAATGATTCTCGCCTCGGGCAAAGCCTCGCGGCAGGCGCGACATCCCGCATCGATAAGGCGGCAGAAATTATCATAATTTCCGCGTCTACCGTCAATTTCAAGCTTGCCCACAGGCCAGAGAATGCCGTTGGTTATCTCGTTTCCGACCTGGATAAGCGTTGGAGCAACCCCCTCTTGCTTAGCAATCTCAAGGCACTCCTTGGTGAATAAGTAAACCGCGTCGCACATCTCGTTGATGCCGTAATTTACCCAGGCTTTAGGGATCATTTGCTTGCCGGGATCCGCCCAAAAATCGCTATAATGGAAGTCCATAAGAAGCTTAAAGCCCTTTTCCTTGGCGAGTTTAGCAAGCCTTACATAATTATCCATATCGCAGTTGCCTGCAAGATAAGGCTCGCCGCCGGAACTTTTCGGATCGTTCCACACGCGGATACGCATATGGTCAACGCCGTTTTCGATGAAAGCGTCAAGGGGGTCTATATCACGGCTGCCGTCATAATATTTTGCACCGTGAGATAGCTCCTCAAGATAGGTGGAAACGTCAATTCCAAGTATCATTGCTCGCCACCTCTGTGATCCTCGAATACGGGAGGCTCGTTGTCCTCGCCGAAGTCAACGACACGCTTCTTCATAGCGCGATAGCGGTATCTCGCCATCTCGTTAAGACGGAGAACATCCTCCTCCTTGCCTGTAAATCCGCAACGGAGACAGTAATACTCCTTTGCCTCGCCGTCGAAAAACATATCAATGTCTATATCCCTCATAAAGCAGGAGGGACAACGGAAATTCAATTTGCCTTTTGTAGACTGAGCCATGTTTTCACTCCTCCTTCATTGATGGTCTTGCTTACCTCAAGGTGATATACGGGCGAGAAGGCAATTCCCTCCTCTACCGTCGCACGAACACCATCACCGCCCATAGAAACAGTGGTATAAACGTCGGGAATGTTTACGTAAGCGCGCTCTGCGTTATCCTTGGAGATTCTCTTTCCGTGGTAGGAGAACTGCATTTCCTCGCCGTCAACGCCAAGGGTGATACCCGTCATATCGGCCTGGTACTCGGTTGTGCCGAAGCCGCCCGTGAAATACTCGGTAAAGGTCACTTCCTCGCCGCCGAGGTCATTTAGAATATTACGCTCGGTAATTATCCTGCCAT
>JAFWXZ010000016.1 GCA_017522795.1 Clostridia bacterium
CTTGTGTCCTGTTGCGGGAACGGTGCTCTGTGCCTCGAGTACGATGTCGCACTCCGAGCACTTCTTACCTGCGGTAAGTCCGGTCTCGGTACAGGTGGGTGCCTTGGCAGCGAGAGTTTCCTCCTTATGTCCTGCCGCGGGTATGGTCTCCTGCTTTACGGTGATCTCACCGCACGCGGAGCACTTCTTTCCCTCGGAAAGACCTGCCTCGGTACAGGTTGCCGCCTTACCCTCAAGCTTTACCTCTGTGTGAGGAAGCTTTGCAACAGGCTCGGTGTAGGTGGGCTTATCACAACCCTCAACCGAACAGGTGAAGGTCTTTACGCCCTCCTCGGTACAGGTGGGAGCCTTCGTTATCTCCTCACTGTATTGGTGGGTGTGTTCAGGGGTGGTCTGTTCGCCGAAGATGTCCCAACCGAAGAAGAATGAGCCAACCGCAGCAACAGCGCCGCCAACAAGAAGAGTGATGCAAACAATAAGTGCTATTATTTTTGCCATTTTGTTTCTCCTTTTTATTTTGTTTATTAATAAAAAACAATAAGCAGTATAATCATTATACCATTGTATAAGACAAAATTCAAGATTATTCGGCAAAAGGCTATGTGACCGATATGTAGAATTTACCTTGGATTTTTTATGCAATTTTGCCAATAGCTTTAGCACTTTGCAACAAGATACGGCATTTTTAAGACATTTTTCATACAATATGTAGTATTTTGCTCAAAAAAGCAAAAGAGACGGCAATTTGCCGCCTCTTTACGTTTTAGACTATTCATAGTATCCGCAGGCGAAGAGCCACTGGGAATCCTCGTATGCGTATACCGAAACTGTGGGGTTGGTTTCCGCCCAGCCCTCGCCATCGGCAAAGTAGCCACGGGCGATGGAGAAGTGCTGAAGGAACTCCTTAAGCTCGGGGGTGACGGGCGCAACGCCGTCGGAGTTGACAAGGTCGGCATAACCCTTCGCTGCCATTTCGGCAGCAGTGACATTGGTGCAATCGACATCGCAGTCGGGACAGCCCTCAAGGCAGGCGAGCGTGCCGCCGTCAAAGTGACAAGGACAATCGGACACGCAATAATATCCACCGGATGCCATAGCTGAAAAGCCCTTGATGAATAGGCGATAATTTTTAGTACCGCTGTCAACCACAAGAGCGCTGTTTCCCGCATCCTCAATAGTGGTAAAGGATCGATCGATAAACCTGCACGCCTCGGTTATATAGGCAACGAGCACGGGACCGTAGCCGTTTGTCTTAGGATATTTCTCGGGGTCATAGACGTGATAAACGCCGTCGCCGCCCTCGGAAGTCTTCCATACCTTATAATTATCCTCGTCAAAGACGAGAGTATCGGTTGTATTAGGATAAAGTGTTTCGGCTCCTACGATATTGCCGCCTGCGAGAGAATTAAACTTGTCAAAATCGAAGGCAGACCAATCGTGAGATGGGAGCATAGTCTCCCGCTCCGTCCTGCTTATATCGAAGCCGCCGTTGCGCTTGATGGCAAAGGTAAGATTGACGGGATAAACGCTGCTCTTAGTCTCCGCGCCCACCGCAAAGGTAAAGGTCTGTGAGCCGCCCGAGCTGATATTTTCATCAGCAATATTTACACTGTGGATAAAGTTTCTTGTATAGCTGCCGCAGATGCCAACGTCGGTCACCCTATACTCTCCGTACTTATACTGAGAGGAGCCGAGATAGCCGATACAAATGGGGCTGACCTCATCCTCAGTTGCGCTTACCCAGCTCTCAACGGTGTAAATACCGTTAGTCTGCGGGGCAAACTCAATGTAGCTGTAATCGCTCTCGGCGGTGATGGTGACGGTGTAAACACCCGTGGTATTGATATGATAGCACTCGTAAAGTCCTGCTCCCGCGCCGCGAAGGGGGTTAAGGTCGTAGAGGTCGATTATGATATTACGGTTCTCATTAGTAGCAACATACGCGTTTGGATCGTAAGCATAGCCTGCAGGAACGCTGGAGAGTGTGACGTTATAATCACCGTCAAGTCCGTCTATCACTGCATAGCCACTATCGTCAATAGGCGCGATGTGCACGTTGTATCCGTCGCTCCAATACACGTTCATACTGACCGTGGGACTAAAGGGCTGCTCGTTCAGGCGAAGCTGTACCGAGAAGTCATTAGTAGGATCGTTGTCCATATCCGGCTGTGTAGCAGAGCCGTCAGGGTATTTATTTCCCTGTCCGCCTCCGTTATTGCCGCCCGGAGTTCCCGTTGCGGGACGGTACTCGCCGCAGGAGACTACCGAAAGAAGCGCAGAGCACACCAATATCAATGCGATAATTCTCTTAAAAATGCTCATTTTGCCGCTCCTTTCTTGGTTTTAACGAAAAGTCCCTTTATATCCTTAAGCTTGAATTTTCTCACCACTACGTCAACGATAAACAGCACCGCCGAGAGAATAAGCAGAGGAATTGCAAAGCTTACCTCATAGGTAGCGACCTCGCTCTTGTCATTTTCAAGATCAAGGCTTCCGTCCTCGGAAATCTGTCCCACACCGCGCATAAAGTCATAGATGCTGACTATGTCGTAGGCGGTAAAGGAGTCGTACTCCTCGCTGTACGCGATGGTGAAGTAGGTATCTGAGGTAAAGGAATGATTGCCGTAGGTATAGGTTATCTCAATATGATATTTACCAATATCGGAGGTTTCCACGGTGGCATAATATCTATTGAGGTCAAAGATCATACTCTCCTCGATAACCGTTCCGTCGGGCGCGGTAAGCTTGAGGCTCGCCTTCGCCTTTGGATTTACCGACGAGGGAATTATCTCAATGCCAGAGGCATCACCCATGTAATTAAGATTTAGAGTAAATGGATAATTTACTTGCTCGGCAGGTGTGTTAGTGACGAGAATATTGTTAAACAGCTGCTCCTTCACACTGCTGCTCCAGCCGCGAAGCCATGTTCCCGAAATACTGGAGGTAAAGGTGGCAACCCTGCCGTTTCCGTGGTCGCGATAGGAATAAAGCGGCACGGCAACCGGCGTGGTCGGATTCTTGTAGTAATCAACCGAAAGCACCATTTTAGCATCAAGCTTAGGCTTACTGTTTACATAGCCGTAAACGTCGGGCAAGGATAGAAGTCCCTCCACGGTACCGTCGCGATACATCTCTATATTGACCGCAGTCTGCTTCTCAACCACAGAATCGGTCAGATCGTCTGCAATCTCGGCAAAGATAAGCTCGGTAAGCTTGCTCTCGTCAAGGAAATCATAGTACATACCGCCGCCGATATCGGCAAGATTCTCAAGGAACAGACATCCCGAGGTGTGATCGTTTGGGGTTGCGGGGCTGTGGTTAAGCACACTGATGGTAGAGAGAGTTATATCGTCATTTTTCATTTTCTCCGCTACCGCTGCCGCATCCTCTGGCTCGTTGGTGAAGGTCTTACCGTCGCTGATAAGCATTATCTGCTTTTCACCGTAATCAAGATCCTTCATATGACTGTACGCCATATCAAGAGCCGCACCAATAAAGGTACCCTGGGTAGGCTGAACGTTCTGGATCATATGATAAAGCTCTTCCCTGCATTCGCCAAGCTTGGTGGGAGTAAGCTCGATCTTTGCCTCTCCTGCAAGAGTGACGAAAGCAACGCTGTCCTCATCCTCAAGAAGCGAAACGAGCTTCATTGCCGCCTCCTTTGCGACGATCAGCTGGGCAGGGCGCGCATAATACATACTGCGCGATATATCAATTATAATGGTATAAAGCTTAGCATCCTTATTTGCATTGCCGAAGTTGACGGGCAAAAGCTCTTCAAGACGGGCGAAAACATCGTCATCCCTGTTCTGCATAGACAGGTCGCCCATGGTAATAAGACTCTTTCCGTACTGAGAAACGGCAAGATCAACCGAGTCGATAAAGGCGTAGATGTTGTCGATCTTACGTATATCCACGTTGGAGAGTATGATCTCGTCATACTTTACCAAGTCCTCTATTGTATAAGGCACTCTGCCGTTATGATCGGTGACAATGAAGGAGTCGATAACAGCCGACTCGCCGAACAGATCCTCTATAGCATTGACGTCAGCCCGCTTCTCGGTGACGAGCAGAACGCTTCTCTGCCCTGTCACGCTCTGGGTGAAGAGATATGAGTTGTTATGAGGAGAGGTATCTGCGGTTGCAGACAACTCAACCTTATAGTCAAACACACCCGACACGTCGGTAGGCAGATCAAAGGTGGCAATATTCATACCAACATCTGCCTTGAGAGTGGTGGTATCGATATTTACGTACTCGCTCTCACCGTCGCGCTTAGCATAGAGGTCGAGAATAACGTCATTTTTGACGCTCGACTCGATAAGCATTTTAAGGGTGCTGTCGTGGTTGAGATATGTAGCCGATGTGTACTCCACGTCGGAGATCTGTATCTCGCTATCTCCCTCTCGGAGATTGTTGTTAAGATAGATGGCGTCAAGCTTTATACCTTTGGCAACGAGGCGCTGTACCGCAGAGGCGGTGCTACCATCAGAGGTAGTGGCAAAGCCGTCGGTGATGAGAATTATTCTCTTGATCTCGCCCTCGCCAAAGAGAGTGGCGGTAAAATCCAGCGCGCCCGCGATATTCGTGCCGCTGGCATCAACCGTAGACTCCTTAACGCTCTTTATCTCAGTGCCGGAGGAGGTGAGGATCTCTGCGTCCTTACCGAAGCAGACGATACCAAGCTTGGAGTTAGAGGGCAAAGCCTTCTCTATATCGCGGATATATCCGTCGATCTCGTCAAGATTTCGGTTTGAGGAATAGGATACGTCGGCAACGATGTACACCTTCGTTCTCGTCATTACGGTGGTGTGAGTAAGTCCAGCCGCCGCAAGAGCGATAGACACAATAATTGCTATGTGAATAATAAGAGATGCAACCCATCCCTTAGTGCGATTGTCCTTACTTACGGAGATAAAATAAGGAACAAGCAGGGCTATTGCCAGCGGAATGGCAAGCAGAAGCCAATACGGATTATCGAAGCTGATATTTTTCATAACAGTATACCATCCAATCCGCAGTAAACACTACCGCTAGCATAATAAACAGAAGCATCAGCGGATCATACTGACCGTCGGTCTTCTCATATGTCTGCTCGCCCACAAGAGAGAAGTCGATGCCTACCTGGGCAGGATCGCTTTCGGAGGTGGGTGCGGCAGAGTAGATCTGATAGGTCTTCTGATCGCCAGACACCGTGAACACTAGGGTGTACGTACCAACCTTGTCAAGAGAAAGCACGCCTAAGTCCGTAGAGGTGTCAATATAACTCTCCACTCCGTTCGGAGAGGTTACCTTAACGCTGTCGATATTTGCCGTAATATTTATATTCACTTCCTCGCCGCAGAGGTAGTCCGAGCGGTCTACGAGAGCGGGACAGGAATATTCAAGAAGATTTGAAATAAGGGGAGTAAAGTCGGTGGAAAGCGTAATATCTGACTTGTGGAAGTCAAACGCAAACACTACCTCTCTGTTTCCGAGGGCGTTGACACCCGCCAACAGCATAGGGTTAGAGTCGTAGGAGAACAGCGTGGTGAACTGGGTGTACATTCCACTGTATTTTACGTATTCAGAGATATAAATATCTCTGCCCTCCACTCCTGCAAGCAGCTTTCTCGCCTGAGTTGCGGTCGACGTGGATTTTACAAGCTCTCCGGGCTCCTCAAGCTCGTTGATTCCTCTGACACCGAAGCCCGAGTTATCCACACTCTCGGAGGAGTTGATAAGCCAGACCGCCGCATCAGGTAGCTCATCGGGAGTAAAGGAATGGAATATGTAAAGTCCGTATCCTCCCTGCCCCTGATATTCCTCAGGTGTGACAGTATCAACAACAGAGTCGGTCAGCGCGTCGAACACCGCCTCAAGGAAGAAGGGGGTCTCGCTGACGATGAGAATGCTATAGGATTCCTCACTGCTCGTATTATAGCTGATAGCCTCGTTATCTGCCGCAAGATCGTCCTTATCGGTGATAAGAAGACGGAAGGAATCATAGCTATTTACTTTACAGGTAAGCTCCACGGGTGCGCTCTCTCCCGCGGCAAGAGTCACTGTGGTTTTCTTAGCCGCCCTATCACTTCCGTTGACGTAAAGCTCGACCGTAAGAGTAGCGTCGGAGGTATAGGAGGTGACCGTACCGCCCGCATAAAGCGTACCGTCGGTAAGATTACCCCATACATCACTTATGCCGTAATTTACCGTATTTTGCGAACTAATATTTACAATTTCTACGTTTTCGCTGCTCTCATAGTCCTTATCTGTGACAAAATACACGAGAGTAGAAGTATTCTCATCAAAATATTTCTGCGCGGCATCAAGAGCATCTCCGTACTCGCAGCTTCCATCGCTGCACTGAATATCGGAGAGCAGGTCGATCGCCACATCCTTATCCGACAGGCGCTCATAGACCACGTCCGTGTCACCGCCAACGGATATAAGGGTATAGGTACTGCCAAGACGGGCGGACTCGATAGTATCCTCTATGTAATCCTTACCCTTGTCAAAGCAGGTCTTGCCGCCGCTTAACGTATTCATACTTCCCGAGCCGTCGAGAATAAAGCAATACTCGCTTGCCGAATTGGGAACGGTGAACATAGGACGGGCTATGGCAAGAGAGGCGAAAATAACCGTCAGGATCTGCAGAATAAGGCTGATAATGCCCGTAAGACCGCTTAAGGGATTTCTCCTCTTGAAGAATTTTTCACTTAATATCCACAGATACGTGGACGGAACCGTCTGTTCATTATACTTGCTCCTCAGAATGTAGATGAGGATAAGCAGCGGAACGCCGATAAGGCCAAGCAGGCCGAGGGGATATAAGAAGCTCATTTCACTACCCCCATATCAGCGAATTTCTCAAAGAACAGCTCGGGCAGATCCACATACGCGGGCGCAAGAAGATATGAACCGTCGCGGCTCTCACAGTAGAGCCTTATTCTGTCGGTCACGTATTTCAGAGCGTCCTTATATGCGCGCACCACGTCCTGATCTATCTTCTTACGGAAGAACTTGGACTGATCCTCCGAGTCGAAGAGGTGCATTTTGCCACGCAGCTGCGGATTAAGCTCCTCGCGGGCGAGAACCTGGACGCAGAGAATATCCCTTTTCTGCTCTGCAAGGCGGTCGATAGCCGCCTCAAAATTCTCGTCGGTGAGGAAATCCGAAATTATTATTGAATAGCCATCGCCTCTACCCACGGCAGAGGGAGCTATCGCCTCGCTTATCTTTGAGTCGGAATCAAATTCAAGCTCGTTAAGCCTGTTAATGCAGTTGAGATAAGAGTCCTTGCCCACCATACCTACCACGATCTCCTCAAGAGATGATCCTCGGATAGCGTATATGGACACCTTATCCATCTCACATACCGAGAGGTAGGCGAACGCAGCGGCAAGCTTGATGGCAAAAACAGCCTTCTCGTCGCTGCCGTGATCCATGGATCGACTGGCATCAATATAAATTCTGGTATGCATCTGTCTCTCGTCGAAATAAAGCTTCTCATAAAGCTTATCGAACCTTGCATAAGCATTCCAATCTATCTTGGTGACGTCGTCGCCGGGCATATAATCTCGGTAATCTGCAAATTCACAGGATGAGCCCAGATTTTTGCTTCGGCGGTTGCCGCCAAACATTCCGGCCACATTGTTTTTGAGTAGCGTCCCCAACTGCTCAAGCTGGCTGAGGAAGGACTCGTCGATTACCACTTTTTTCATTTATTAACCCTTTTTAGTTTCCTTAACGATCAGTCCAATTACATGGTCAACGGTAAGTTTGTCGTTGATGGCGGTGTAGTTGATCTTGATTCTGTGTCTGAGAATAGGATACGCAAGAGCCTCGATATCCTCATAGGAAACGTTGTATCTGCCATCCATGAGTGCGCGTACCTTCGCGCAAGTGACAAGTCCCTGCGCAGCTCTGGGGGATGCGCCGTATTTAAGATACTTCTTTGCGGATGGAGTAGAGGTCTCAGATGCGGGATGAGTGCCCGAAACAATGTTTACTGCATAGTAAAGCACCTCGTCACAGATCGGAACCTGAGAGGCAAGCGCTCTCATCTCGAGAATATCCTCGCCTGTGACGACCGCCTCGGCAGTCTCCTCCATAGTCTTCTGTGTCATCTTAACGATGCCCACAAGCTCGTCATTTGTGGGATAATCCACGATAAGCTTGAACATAAATCTGTCCATCTGCGCCTCGGGAAGAGGATACGTACCGTCCTGCTCGATGGGGTTCTCGGTAGCGAGGACGAAGAAGGGCTCGTCAAGCTTATATGTATCATTACCAACAGTCACCTTATGCTCCTGCATTACCTCAAGCATAGCAGACTGTGTCTTGGGAGTAGCACGGTTGATCTCGTCAGCGAGAACGAGGTTTGCAAAGATCGGTCCACGGCGGAACTTGGTTTGCAGTCTGCCGTTTTCGTCCTTTTCAACGATATTCGCGCCCGTTACGTCAGAGGGCATAAGGTCGGGGGTGAACTGGATACGGGAGAAGGGCAAGGAAAGTACCCTGCCGAGAGATCGGACAAGACGTGTCTTACCAACGCCGGGAACACCCTCGAGCAGCACGTTTCCGCCCGCAACGATAGCTGTGATAACTCCGTCAATAATCGCCGCCTGACCTACCACGTCCTTGGCAAGCTCGGTCTTTATCTTGGCGATCTTCTCGCTGAACATCTTAACCTTTTCGGTATTTATTTCTGTAATCATCTGTGACATTTTAGTTTCCTTCCTTTTTCTCGACACCCTTATAAAGCAGGTCAAAATATTTTCTTATAGCTTCTTTCTGCTCCTCCGTGTAAGAGTCGCCATCCAGCCTTTCGTTCATTATTGCGTTGTATTTATCAAGCAGCTCTGCATATTTTATAGGCTTTCCCGTAATGGGATCAAGCACGATATCGTCGCTGCCGTAGGTTGCGCCGGTGCCAACACCGCCGTTGTGGTTACCGCCGCCCTCCTCCTTATCGTTGCTACCGTAGCCGCCATCGGGGCGCTCGCCCGTTCTGACAAACTCAGGACGCTCAAACTCGGGAACAGGAACGAGAAACAGACTTGCAAGTCTCGTCATCGTATACTCACCCGTAGCGGCGTTGATTCTGTTAAGTGAAACAGCATCGTAAAGCGACTGACTGTTTAAGGTAAGGCTCTGATTAAGAGCCTCTCTGGCGGTCGTGTCATCGTGATAGTCGATGGTTGCAAGGATCAGCGAAAGTCCGCCCGGATTTCCGTTGAAGAGCTTATCAATAGCCGCGCAAAGCTCATCCTCGGTATCAAGCTGCAAAATATCAAGAGATATCTTCATACTGTCAAGAGCGCGCTTCAGCGACGCCTTGCCGACGAGGGCATTCTCGTCCTCGCTTGTATCACCCATAAGCACCATCGAATACTCGGTAAGGCGCTCTGCAAAGTCGCCCCAATCGGGCACCGACCAGGAGCTTGCATCAAGTGTAACGGCAAGATGCTTGAGATATACGTTATTACTGTCCCAAAGGGCGTCAAGCGTTTCGGTCGCGGTGGACGAAGTGTATGTAATATCGCAGATGACCGCCATGCTCTTTGCGAGAGCTGCACGCATATCAGGAACAGTGTTGATGTTTTCAAGCCGGGAGAGCAGATCCCGCAGCTCGTCGGCTATGGAAGTACGGAACTCCTCCTCCATCTTTGAGGACTCAACGTATCTTATCAGCTCGTTAAGACCTGCTCTCTGCATATCCGAAAGCTCAAACACCTCTATCTCCTCAGGCGGAACAAAGTCACGCATATCAGGAACGATAAAGCCCGCCACAAGAACGGCGGCACAGGCTGCAAGCACGGTGATATATATGGGTAAGCCTTTGAATTTATAGGATTTTACAGAAACTGCCGACAGCTTTTCCTCGGCATCCTCTCTCTGAAGAGCAACAAGCTCTCCCTCCTCGCCCTGATAGGCTATCATAGTCTGAACTCTCGCCTTAAGCCCGAATTCACCGTCAAGCTCCTCGGCAAGCGATTTATCCGACCTTCCTCCAAAGAGAAAGAGAACACCGCCCGCGACAAGAGCAAGTCCCAATCCTATGAAAAGAGAGGATATAGGCTCAAAATCTATAACGGCAAGCTTTGTCAGGATGAGCCACACGCCTGCCGCCAGAAGTCCGACAGAGCTACCGACTATCCCGGCGCGAATTGTGCGTATCACGCAAAGCCGTCTTTTGAATTTTAAGAAATTTCCACTCATAGTTAGTCCTTTCTAACAAACAATATTATAATTATAGCACAACGGCTTTTGTGTTGTCAATAATTATTTTATTTTCGCGAAAATATGAATAAATTGTTTTGGACGGCGGGAGATGTGCCGATAATTTTACATTTTCCGCTATTTCCCTATTGACAAGAGCCTTAACGAGTGATATAATTTAATCGCGAACTCTTGTTCGTCAAAATGCGTAACGGAGGTAAAAATGAAAGAGCAATATATCGCTATAGATCTGAAATCCTTTTACGCCTCCGTTGAGTGCATTGAGCGAGGGCTCGACCCGCTTACCACAAATCTTGTGGTAGCGGACGGCGCAAGGACTGAAAAGACCATCTGCCTCGCCGTATCGCCAAGCCTGAAAAGCTACGGTGTGCCGGGCAGACCAAGGCTGTTCGAGGTGGTTTCCAAAATAAAAGAGGTCAACCGACTGCGCAGATGGGCTTCGCCTGCAAGGCAGCTTATCGGTGCGACCTACGATAACCGACTGCTTATCGAAGATGGGCGGTTGGCAGTGGATTATATCGTTGCCCCGCCACGAATGGCGTTGTACATTGAATACAGCACCAGGATATATCAGGTGTATTTGAAATATTTTTCGCCCGATGATATCCACGTCTACTCTATCGACGAGGTGTTTATAGACGCGACGCACTACCTGAAGACCTATAAAAAAACGGCAAGAGAACTTGCCGAGGTGGTTATAAGGGACGTGCTGAATACCACGGGAATTACCGCAACGGTGGGAATCGGCACGAATATGTATCTATGCAAGGTGGCTATGGACATAGTTGCCAAGCGAATGAAGCCCGACGAGCACGGCGCGCGAATTGCCGAGCTTGACGAGATGAGCTACCGCCGTATACTCTGGGAGCATCGGCCGCTTACGGATTTCTGGCGGGTGGGGCGAGGATATGCGAAAAAGCTGGAGTCACACGGCATCTATACTATGGGTGACGTGGCGCTTACCTCGGTGCAAAACGAGGGACTGCTGTACAAGCTTTTCGGCATAAATGCCGAGCTGCTGATAGATCACGCGTGGGGCTGGGAGTGCTGTACCATAGCGGATATAAAGACATACAAGCCTATGTCCCGAAGTCTGTCCTCAGGACAGGTGCTGCACTCACCGTACGCCGTCAAGACCGCGAGGCTGGTGCTTCGGGAGATGTGCGACGCGCTGGTGCTTGATATGGTAGATAAAGGAATCGCCACAAATCAGGCCGTGCTGACGGTGGGATACGACGTAGAAAGCCTCAGTATCCCCGGGATAACCTACCGCGGAGATATAACCCGCGATCATTACGGCAGAGAGGTGCCGAAGCACGCCCACGGAACAGTGAATTTCAATCGACACACCTCATCTACCGAGGAGATAACAGACGGAATTCTCGACCTTTATGACAGGATAGTAAACCCCGCCCTGCTGATACGCCGGCTGAATATCGGGGTGAATAATCTGGCGAGCGAGTCCGTGAGAAAGAGCGAGGGGAGAGCGGAGCAGATGAACTTTTTCACCGATTACACCGACGCGGACAAAAAAGCGAAGGAAGCCGAGGAAAACTACGCCAAGGAAAAGCAGCGGCAGAGCGCGGTGATAGCCATAAGGAAAAAGTTCGGCGGGAACTCCATAATCCGCGGAATGAGCCTTGAGGACGGAGCTACGGCTATCGACAGAAATATGCAGATCGGCGGTCATAAGGCGTGATGAGAGTGCAGTGTTTAGCCAACAGCAACCCAAATCGAACACGCCTAAAGCCATATAAATTGGTGCTTTTCGCAAAATTCTCGCTTGCAAAGTCCACACTTTGCTTCACTCAAATTCCGCAAAAATCATCAAATTTCTATTGTCTTTAGGTCTGTA
>JAFWXZ010000017.1 GCA_017522795.1 Clostridia bacterium
ATCGAGGAATGAGTATATTCTATCCCATACCTCTATATCCTGCTCGGTCATTTTATTCCAATCGTAGGATGCGATGAATTTAGCCTTTTCCTCATCGGTGGTGAGAGTTCCCTGCTTTTTATGCTTGGCAAGCGCCTTAAAGAACTCTTTTTTATACTCAACCGCCTCCTTTGTAAAGGTGGGATTATGATTTCTGTCTGTTAGAAGAAGAAACTCGGTGTTAGGTCTCCCCGCAAGCTCGCGCTGAAGGCGCATAAAATTAGCCTTGGCACTGACGGTCATATCGTCGGCAGAGTGAATGATCAGCGCAGGTGTATCGCACTTTGACAAAGCGTCTATCGCCGAGCAGTAAACGTACTCGGGATTATATCTTCGCTCGAGCTCGAATATCTGCTTTCTGAAGGGCGCTAAGATAAATGGCGCCACCTGCTTCTGCATTACCTCAAGCGAAATAAAGCCCGACATAGCAACGATCTTTTTTACCTCGGGATGAAATGCGAGAATATTGAGAGTTGAAAAACCGCCCCAGCTATGACCTACTACGTAGATCTCCTTATCTGCAAGCTCCTCTAAGCCGCGAAAAACGTATAGGCAATCGTCAAGATCGCATAACGAGCCGCAAAGGCCCATAACGTGCTCTCCCTCTGAGTCGCCACAACCCGTATGATCGTAGGCATAAACGACGTATCCCTGACGGCAGAGCATCTCAATCTCACGCATATAGGATCTGTGCCAAGGGGCAAGCCCGTGGTCAAAAATGATTATTCTATCGGTTCTTGGATTCGCATAGAAGTAAAACTGACCGCGGAGCATATATCCCTTACTGCTCTCAAAGGAGTACTCCCGTCTGAGAAGGCCCCCAAAATCTCTATGAGAAAAGTAGAAAATTATATCGTCGGGATCGTGCCTTGAAAAGAGGACTTTTTTGTATCTATCCTTGATCTGCCTTGAAATAAATCCCATTTTAATCCTTTCTGCGTTCCGCAAGAAGATCTACGTAGGTATGGTAGAATTCCTCGTAGCGTCCCTCGTCAAGCGCATCGCGTATCTTCTGCATAAGGTCGTTATAGAAGTAAAGGTTGTGCAGAACTGCAAGTCTCATACCGAGAGCCTCCCTCGCCTTGAAGAGATGACGGATATAACTGCGGCTATAATTCTTACAAGCGGGACAGCCACACTCCTCGGCAATGGGACGTTCATCCTCCAAATACTTTTCGTTAAGCAGATTAATCTTACCCTTCCAGGTAAAGAGGTTGCCGTGTCTTGCATTACGGCTGGGCATTACGCAGTCGAAGAAATCAACACCGCGATAAACCCCCTCTACAATGTTCTGGGGAGTACCAACACCCATAAGATATCTGGGCTTATCCACAGGCATATAGGGCTCAACGGTCTCAATGATATGATACATAACGTCAGCGCTCTCACCTACGGCAAGGCCTCCGATAGCGTATCCGTCGCATTCGATCTCGCGGATAGCCTTCATATTTTCAATTCTAAGATCCTCGTAAGTACCGCCCTGGTTAATGCCAAAAAGCATTTGATGAGGGTTTACAGTTCCCTCTTTTGCATTAAGTCTGTCCATCTCCTCGCGGCATCTCTTCAGCCAGCGGATAGTGCGCTCGTGAGAGTTCTTTACGTACTGATAGGGTGCGGGGTTCTCTACGCATTCGTCAAACGCCATAGCGATAGTAGATCCGAGGTGTGACTGGATCCGCATAGACTCCTCGGGGCCCATAAATATGCGCTTGCCGTCCATATGAGAGTTAAAAGTGACACCCTCCTCGGTGATCTTACGCAGCTTAGCCAGCGAGAACACCTGGAATCCGCCCGAGTCGGTAAGGATAGGTCTGTCCCAATTAAAGAATTTATGAAGTCCGCCCATACGGTAGATAAGGTCATCACCCGGACGAATGTGAAGATGATAGGTATTGGAAAGCTCAACCTGACAATTGACCTCCTTAAGATCCATTGTCGAAATACCGCCCTTTATTGCCGCAGAGGTACCTACGTTCATAAAGACGGGAGTTTCAATGGTACCGTGAACGGTCTCAAATCTTCCTCTGCGAGCTCTACCCTCGGTTTTAAGTAAAGTGAATTTGCCCATTTATATAATCCTTTATTATTTTATTCTTTCAAACTGGCGGTCCAGCTCGGTCTTGGTAAGCCTGTAAGCGATAGGTCTGCCGTGGGGGCAAACTATAACGTCGGGGAGCTCCAGAACCTTCTTAACTATCCACTCGGACACAGATCTATCGTATACTCTGCCGCCCTTGATAGCTGCCTTGCAGGCTATCTGATAGAGCGCCTGCTCACGACGGATCTTTTCGGTTATCTCGGGATCGCCCTTGCCGTCGATTATGTCGTCGACCATTTTAACGAACAGTGACTCTGCCTCCATACTGCCGATAGACGATGGAATTGCGGTGAGATCTGCGCTTGCATCGTGGAGATCAAAATCAAAGCCGACAAGGCTTATCTCTTCCCTGTACTCATCAGCGCAAGCAAGCTCGTCGGGTGACAGAAGCACGGTGATGGGGAGAAGCAGCGATTGAGATGCAACTCTACCATCGCGCTCGGTGATTTTTTTCAGATCCTCAAAAATTACTCTCTCGTGAGCTGCATGCTTATCTATAACGAGCATAGCGCCCTCATATTCAACGAGAAGATAGCAATTAAAAGCTTCACCGATAAATTTATACTCGGGAGCGGACTCCTCAACTCTGATCTCGGGCAGAGGTGCTTCCGTCATAGGCTCGGTGGGCTTGTAATTCTCCTTTGGCTGCGCCTTTGAGTATCTTTCAAGAAGCTCCACGGAGTTCTTAGGAGTCATAGCCGTGGGAGCGTCCTTACGCGAGAAGTCCTCTCCTGCGCCACTGGAAACCTTAAGAGGCTTCGAGTAATCAAAGGACGGGCGAGACACAGGCGTGGTATACTTTGGTGCGGATGCAACGGGTGAATAGCTGCTTCTTTCCGCAGAGGGAATAGACATCTGCTTTCCCTTTGTATCCTCGCCAATAGGCACAAATGCACCCATAGCATTTCTTTCGCTCGTTTTCTTTGCTGCAAGCTGCATTTCGGGGCGGTATTCAAAGTCCTCGATAGCTCTCTTAACGGTATAATAAACCGCCTCAAAAACAGGCTGTTCGCTGGCGAACTTAACCTCCAGCTTTGCCGGGTGGACATTCACGTCAACGACACTGGGGCTCATATCAAGGAACAGAACGCAGGTGGGAAAAGCCTCGTGCGCGATATAAGAGGTATACGCCTTTTCAATGGCAGCCATAGCCGTCAGACTCTTTACGTATCTGCCGTTGATAAACACGTTCTGATAATTTCTGTTCTTTCTTACATTATCACTTCTGCCAATGTATCCGTGCACGTGAATTCCGTTTGCAACACCGTCGGCCTTAATTAGCTTGGAGGCAAAATCCTTGCCGTATACGGCGTAAATTGTGTTAAGCAGATCCTTATCACCGGGAGTTTTAAACCGCTCTTCTCCGTCAACCAGAAGCTGAATAGAGATGTCGGGGCGCGACAGTGCAACCTTCTCAACCAAGGCGGCGCAGTTCATAGCCTCGGTGGAGTCCTTTTTCAAGAACTTACGGCGAGCGGGCACGTTGAAGAAGAGATTTTCCACCACAACGGTAGTTCCCGCGGAGCAACCAACCTCGGATATATCAAGTATTTTGCCACCCTCGCTGACAAGCATAGAGCCTGTCTCTGCCTCGGCGGTTTTTGTGATTATTGTCACCTGAGATACCGAGGAGATAGCCGCAAGAGCCTCGCCGCGAAAGCCGAGGGTTGTAATACCGTCAAGATCCTCGCGTGCCCTTATTTTACTCGTAGCGTGGCGCTTGATAGCCACGGGCAGATCGTCTCTGTCCATACCGCAGCCGTTGTCGCTGACACGGATAAGCGCAACTCCACCCCGTTTTATCTCGGCGACAATGGAGGTAGCGCCCGAATCTATTGAATTTTCTATAAGCTCCTTAAGCACCGACGATGGTCTCTCGACCACCTCGCCCGCGGCAATAAGGTTGGCTATTTCAAAATCAAGTACGTTAATTTTTCCCATATTTTTTCCTCATTAGTCGGAAAGCATTTTCTTAAGCTCAAAGAGCAGATTCATAGCCTCAATAGGTGTGAGGGTGTTGAGATCGGCCTCGCGAAGCTTTTCGGAAACCTCATTTTCCTTTGACTCGGTTATACCGCTGAAAAGATCAAATGCGGCAGGCTCTTCCTTTTTAACAGTCCTTGCCACAGGCTTGTCGGTCTCTATATCCGCAAGTATCTCCCTCGCTCTTTTAACCACGTCGGAGGGAACACCCGCAAGCTTGGCAACCTCGATACCGTAGGAATCGTCGGTGCCGCCGCGG
>JAFWXZ010000001.1 GCA_017522795.1 Clostridia bacterium
GGCGTTTGTTGTTAATGTCAACTACAAAAGGCTCTATGAGGAGAGCTTCCCCTATTGTCAGGAGGAGGTAGCAGACGTTGTCAGATGGCTGAAGAAAAATGCCGAAAGTCTCTCTATCGATCCCGATCGTATTGTAGTATCGGGAGGTAGCGCAGGAGGACATATTACGGCAGGTGCGGCTATACTTTTGGCACACGACGGAATAAAAATCGCAGGACAGGTAATCGAGGTTCCTTTCCTTGATTTTACAGGTGAGATCCCCATTGATTTTCCCGAAGGAAACAAGCTGTATCGGTTGATGTTCGAGGTGTGTCCGCCTAAGGTACCCATTGACAGCGAGCTTATCTCCCCTGCGGCAAGAATTAAGGATGAAACTATCGAAATCCTCTCGCCCGCAGTAATTATAGTGTGCGGAAGAGATCCTTTGCATCCCCAAGGGGAGCATTATGCGACTCTCTTAAAAAAGCACGGCAAGCTTCACGACATAATAAAATACGAGAGGGGCTATCACGGCTTTGGAACAGAGCGTGAGGATGAAAAAGAGGAGCAAGACCGTCTTCGTGAGGAATGCTTTGAATATAAGGTTAATAAAACCCGCGAGCTTTATAAATTATCAAAACAGGAGTAAAATATGAAGCAGTTTTTTAAGAGTAAGGAGATTTTCCCCGGAGTTTACGGTATTACAAGCGAGGCTGTGGCGAAATTTCTTATAATAGGAGAGCATCACGCCCTTCTCTTTGATACGGGATACGGCTTTGGAAATCTCGCAGAATACGTAAGAACCATTACCGATCTTCCTCTGTACGTTGTTAATTCCCACGGTCACATAGACCACGCAGGCGGAAATACAAAGTTTGATAATCCCTGCTATATGCACCACGACGATTTCGAGGTATATAAATATCATCAGTCTGAGAATTTCAGAAAAATCGGCTGGGGGATGCTTTATTCGGTGCAGAGAATTCTGTTTTTCTATAGATTCATTATTCCAAAAGGATACAATATGAGCGATTATCTTTCAAATCCCGTGTCGGAGAGCTTTATTGATATAAGCGAAGGACAGGAGTTTGACCTCGGTGGTGTTACTCTCCGTGTTGTCGAGATACCCGGTCATACTGCAGGAAGTATAGGACTTTACTGCCCCGAAAAGAAACTGTTCTTTGCAAGTGACGGTATTTGCGGCGGTACTTGGCTCTTCCTGCCCGAATCAACAAAGCTTTCGGTTTATCTTAATTCACTAAAAAAGGTTGAAACCCTTGACTTTGACTATCTTATTACAGGACACAGTATAAAGCCCGAGCCTAAAGCGGCTATCTACGACTATATCGACGTTGCGGAAAACATTGATTTTGAGGGTGGTATAATTCAAAAGGAAAGCGCCTTTACCCCGGGTGTCATATATAAACAGTGCTTCAGCAAAACCAAGCCCAAGGGCAAAAAATCTGCATTCGTTATGATAAGCGAAGACAAGATTTTCTGACTTGACCTTTTATAAATACTTAAAATTAAAGGACATTATTTATGGAAAACCTTCCGTACAAATTTTATGATGAGGAGAGGGAGATAAGATTCAACAAATTTGATCTTCCTCAGCCTTGGATAAACTATCTTTCAAACGGCAGAATGCACGCCTTTGTATCACAGGCAGGCGGTGGTATGAGCTGGTGGCTCTCTCCCATTGCTTTTCGTATTTCACGATACCGTTTTTACAATATGCCCATAGATTCTCCCGGATTCTATATCTATATACGCATGGATGACGGTACCGTATGGTCGCCGACCTTCCGCCCCTCTGAAACGGCGGTGGATATGCGAGAATCTGCTCACGCACCGGGATATTCTACCTTTACAGCTAAAAAAGGCGGACTTGTAGCCACCTTAAAACTCTTTATGGCACAGGATTACGATACACTGATATGGGATCTTAAGCTCAAAAACGAGAGTGGAGAGGACATAAGCTGTGACGTGTTTGCCTACGTAGAGCTTTCACAATTCCTCTCAAAGGAAGAAAACACGCTCGGATATTACTTAAAATGGAATACAAGAGCAGTTTATGACAAGGAGCTTGATACTATTACCTATGCATATACGGCTTGGATGCACCCGCGTGCAAGCGAGTCACCACTTGTCTATTTCGCCTCTGACGATAAAGTAAAATCATTCTGCTGTAACCGTGATATTTTTTGCGGCAATTACAGAGATGAGAGAAACCCTATAGAGGTTGAGAATGGTATGCTTTCCTGCACAAATCTTCACGGCGGTGAACCATGTGGAGCTTTACATAGACAAGTATCAGTAAAATCGGGTGAAGAAAAAACGATTTATTATTATCTCGGCGTTACCGAGGGAGCCCTTTCAGATTACGATAATGCAGTTGCCAAAACGAGCGAAGCTCTCGCAAAGCTTCGTACCGTAGGAGCCGTTGATGAACAGTTCAAAAAATGCACCAATTGGTGGAGTGAGCATCTTTCGGTGCTTAAGTGCAATATTCCCGACAAGGACGGAGAGAGACAGATAAACACCTGGACGCCTCTCCAATGCGTACATACCGCCCGCTACTCAAGATCCATAAGCTCATCAGCATCGGGTGTTAGAGGCATAGGATTCAGAGACAGCGCGCAGGATATGCTGGCTCAGGCATACAGAAAGCCCGAATGGGCGTATGAGATGCTTGAATATTTGGCATCACAGCAATTTGAGGACGGTCATCCCGTTCATATTATGTGGCGAGAGGAGCGAACTCCCGCCCAGGATATAACGCGCTCTGATAATCACCTTTGGATAGTATATCTTGCTTATGCAATAATTGCAGAAACGGGAGATATGTCGATTCTCGATCGAGAAATACCATACCTTGCCCCCGATAAGATAAATCACGCAGGCAGTGCTACCCTTTGGGAGCATTTGCTGCGCGGTATAGAGTTTACGGAAAAGCACCTGGGCGAGCACGGCCTGCCGCTTATTCTTTACAGCGACTGGAATGACCACATCGGTCCCTTTGGCAGACGAGGCAAGGGTGAGAGCGTTATGGTTTCAGAACAGCTTATTTATGCTCTCAGGCAGCTATCCGAGCTTGCTTTGATGCGTGGAGAGGATGAGCTTGCAGCGAAATTCAAGGACAGAATAAAGCAGCAGGAGGAGGCACTTTCAAAATATGCCTGGGACGGAGATTGGTATATTCGTGGACTTGATGATGATTCATTA
>JAFWXZ010000018.1 GCA_017522795.1 Clostridia bacterium
ACAAAAACGGCAACGCAATCTTTTTTCTTAATCCTTGACAGAGGCGTCCCTTTCGTTTTGGTTGCTCCTGCCGAAAGAAAAATGAAAAACAATTTTATAATTTAGGAGGTAAAAACTAATGAAAACAGCAGTAATTTATGCTCGATACTCAAGTAGCAGTCAAACTGAGCAATCAATAGAGGGACAGCTTAGCGTCTGCAATAAATACGCTAAGGATAATGATTTGATCATAGTGGACACGTACATAGACAGAGCTGTGACCGGTACGAACGATAACCGTGTTGCGTTTCAGCAGATGCTCTCAGACAGCGAGAAGAAGGCATCTTGGGAAATTGTTCTTGTATATGCCATAGATCGATTTGGAAGAAACTCAACCGAGATTGCAGTAAATAAGCAAAAGCTGAAGAAAAACGGCAAAACGCTTATATCAGCAACTCAAAGAACGTCGGTCAACATTGACGGATCACGAAACCTTGACGGCATTCTTCTGGAAAACGTATATATTGGCATTGCGGAATACTATTCAGCAGAGCTTTCAGAAAAGATAATCAGAGGTCAGAGCGAAAATCGCAAGAAGGGATTACATTGCGGAGGCAATATTGCATATGGATATGCAAGTGTTGATCGCAAGCTTGTAATTAAAGAGGATGAAGCTGAGGTTGTCAGATTCATTTATCAGCAATACGGCAATGGCATTTATGTATCCGAAATAATCGAAGCCCTTACATCAAAAGGAATAATGTATAAGGGCGCTCCTTTTAGACCATCGTGTATTTACAGCATACTTCGTAATGAAAAATACGTAGGAATTTATGAGTTCAAAGGGGAAATTTACACCGACATTTACCCTCAAATTATATCCGTAGAAGCCTGTGCTAAGGTAAAGGCAAGGGCAAAGGAAAACAGATTTGGAAGGCGAAGCACAGAGACCATATATTTACTTCGTAACAAGCTGAGATGTGGATATTGTGGCAAGCCTATAAGTGCCGAATGTGGAACTGCTCGCAATGGCAAAAAGAAATACTATTATAAGTGTGTCGGTCGTAAAAAGCATCACAACGGCTGTGAAAAAACGGTATTAAAAAAAGAACTCCTAGAGGAGTTCGTAATAAACTTTATTATCGGTGAGCTTTGTAAAAAGAAAAACATTGATAATATCGTAAAAGCAATTATGGATATGCAAACACAGCAATCCAAAGACAATCCAATTCTATCTAATCTTAAAAAAGAGAAAAAGCAGGTTGATGCTTCTCTTGCAAATCTTCTGAAAGCGATAGAGCAAGGCGTTGTTTCCAGAACGACAACGAGCCGACTTCAAGAGCTTGAAAACGAGCAGGAGGAGCTTGAGCGTAAAATACTTACCGAAGAAAGCAAAAGCAGTATGATGCTTGAAAAAGAAGAGATAGAAGCTTTTTACGTTAAGGCGCTTAAATGCGAATCCAGACTGATAATTGAGATCCTGATCAAAGAAATAGTGCTTTATAATGACAAGATGGAAATTTATTTGAATACCCCGGCCAAGAACGGTCCCGATGAAAATCGGGGCTTTTCTTTTTATAACAAGACTATGAATTTAAGATATTATTCCAAATACTCAAGATTGTTTGTTGATGAAGATGCCATTATAGATATCCGTGTGTAATCAAGGATTTTGCCCAAAGGGCAATATTCAGCATAATCTTGATACTCCACGCAAAAAAGAAACAACCTAAGCAAAACCGCAAGGGTTCAACTTAGGTTGTTCTTGGTGGAGCATCAAGGACTCGAACCTTGGACCGACCGGTTATGAGCCGGTAGCTCTAACCAACTGAGCTAATGCTCCAAATATGTGCTTGTATATTTTATCAAAAAAGTTTATGTTTGTCAAGTGGTTTTAATAAAAAATGAAACGAAAAAGAAAATATATATTTTGCTATTTTGCGACCGCGACGAATTTTACATATTTTTCTCTTTTTATTTACTTTTTGAAACTAATGTGCTAAAATGTTAATGTACAGTACCCGTAGGTAAATAAAATGAAAAAGAAAAACGAACAAAAACTTATCACTGCGGCAACGCTGATTCTTATAGGCGCGTTTGATAAATAAACGCAAGGAGATTTATTATGGGATTATTTAAGAAAAAACCGGTTTATACACCGCCCGTGCGCAATGACAGACCTGTTCAGCTCAGATATAATGTTGAGAAAGATACCTATAGAGAGGAAGCAACTATTATCGTTGATAACAAGTTGCAGAACAAAAACGGAGTTCCAACCGAGTGGCTTACTTTCCCAAAATATTTTGATTACAGAGAAGAAGCTGCTATTCCGGTAAACACTCCATTCGGTCATTACTTTAAGGAGCTTTATCACGAAGGCAAGTGTCGCGTAACAAAAATATATTGCGGTAAATACGGAACAAGCGATTTAGAGTATTGTCATGGCTATGTAAAGGGCTTTGTGCTTCCTGAGACGGTTGTAGAAGTTGGTGGATTTGGCCAAACCCACGTTCCTATAATCGTCCCCGACGGCTTAAGAAAGGTGATTGGTAAGGGGCTTTATGATTATAACGGTTACCTTCCCGGACTTAACAGAATTGCCAACTATTACGAAGGGGCGTGGTACTTTGGAAATGAGAAAAATCCCTATCATGTACTTATTTGCGCGGATCACGAGGCGGAGAAATGTATTATTCATCCCAACACAGTGATTATTCAAGAGGACGCTTTTAGCAGACGCTACGGAAACAATCAATATAGAAATTTTCTCATAAGCTCACTGGTAATACCTGCATCGGTAAAATATATTGGACGTCAGGATTGGTGCAACTATATAACTGACATCCAATTTGAAGAGCCAAAAGGCTGGTATAGTATATTGTTTTCCGGATACTCAATTGACGGTAAGATATACGGTGATGCTACGGAGGTTTATCAATTCTGCGGTGGATTGAAAAAGAAATAATAAAAGAACTTTACTTTTATGAAGATTTATTTTCCATTATATTATAAGAAGTTTTCCTGCATAGCAGATAGGTGCCGCCACAGTTGCTGCGTTGGCTGGGAGATCGGCGTGGACGGTGAGACGGTGGCAAGGTACAAAGAGCTTGCCGAAGGGGAGCGCGACGAGATACTCTCTCACCTTGATGATGGCGGCAATATGATTCTCTGCGATGGAGAGCGTTGTCCGTTTTTGCGCGATGACGGTCTTTGCCGACTTATAGCCGATTACGGCGATGAATACACCTCGCGCATTTGTCGCGAGCATCCGCGCTTTTACCACAGGGTAGGGAAGCGCGTGGAGTGCGGGATCGGCGCATCCTGCGAGGAGGCTTGCAGAATCATTCTGTCGAGCGACAATTACGGTGAATTTTACACTTCCGAGCATAATGCCGAGATCGCTGACGAGACCGATCTTGACACCCTGTCGCACAGAGAGTATATTTATTCGGTTTTAGCGAATAAGAGTATTTCTTACCGTACAAAGCTTGCCGAAATAAAGGAAAGATATTCGCTGTCCGACTCACTTTTTGAGTGCGAGCATTGGAATAACACGTTCTATGAGCTTGAATATCTCGACGAGGCGCACAGAAAGCTGATATCGGTTGGCAAGGAATGCGGGACAGAGGAGCTGTATCCATATTTTGAGCGTTTTTTCGCCTATCTTGTTTTCAGACATATGTCGGTCGCAGAGAGCTACGAGGGACTTAGGGCGCGGCTTGGCTTCTGTCTTTTGCTTCTTTCTGTCATTGAAAATATTGTTTCTCTTAGTGATTCTACCTTTGAGGGCATATGTGAGGCGGCGCGCATTATCTCCGAGGAAATAGAGTACTCCGAGGATAACACTGACAATCTGATTTTTGAATTTGAATGCTTGATTTAGTATTGACATTTTAAAAAAAACAGGACTATAATAACATAAAAAAATAAGGAGAAAAGGTTGATGAGAGATATAAAAAAGATCGTTATAGGTGCGGTCATTCTTGCTGCGGGCGTGCTTTTCGCGTTGAATGCGCTGAATGTGACTGATATTGATATTTTCTTCCCCGGCTGGTGGACCTTGTTTATCATCATCCCCAGCGGAATAGGTCTTATCACAGATAAGGATAAGACGGGAAGTGCTATTGGCCTTTCAGTTGGTGTTGTGCTTCTGTTATGGCAGCTTGACGTTGTAAATCTTTCACTTGTATGGGAGCTTATCGTTGTTGCGATTCTCGTTGCGGTGGGCATTAAGCTTATCGTCGGCGGAACCAAAAAGAGCAATTCAAACGATGGTGTATCCGTTAACATCTCTGTAGATGCTCCTTCGGGCTGCGCTATATTTGGCGGCAAGGAAATGAACTTTGACGGTCAGGTGTTTGAGGGAACCGAGCTTACCGCTGTTTTTGGCGGCGTGGACTGTGATCTCTCGGGAGCTATTATTAAAAAGGACTGCAAGATCAAGGCTACCGCTATCTTTGGTGGTGTGGATATTATTCTGCCTAAGGGTGTGAACGTAAGCGTAAGCTCCACCTCTATCTTTGGCGGTACGGACGATGCATACGTTCGTGAGCCCGCGTCTGAGGTCACCGTTTACATAGAGACGGTAAGCGTATTTGGAGGAGTTGATATAAAATGACGGACAGCAAACAGATAGCGAAATATATTTCTATCGGCGCGGGTATCTTTATGATAATCCTGGCGATCTGCCTTTTGATAGGCGCACTCAGCGGCTCTATGTCGGTGGTGGGCGAGACCTGGAGATACGAGCCCGATAGCTATAGTGAGATAACCCACCTCGAGGTAGAGATCGGCGCAGGCGAGATTAAATTTGAGCGCGGCGACCGTTTCTTTGTGGTATCAAACATCAAGGACGTTGATATCAGCGGAGGCGCAAAAACGGTTATCAAGGAAAGGCATCACACAAAGGCGGATTACGAGGGCGCGTTCTTCACCGTATATATTCCCGAGACAATGAGCCTTACCGAGCTTGATATCTCCACAGGCGCAGGCACATTTATTGCGGACAGTCTTTCTGCCGAGGTGATAGATTTTGAGTTCGGTGCAGGGCAGGTCGATATCGGCGAGCTATACGCTACCCGAGAGGCAGATATTGAAACGGGCGCGGGAGAACTGAACATCGGTGGCGGTAAGATCAGAGATCTTCAGCTTTCGCTTGGCGCAGGTGAGGTTAATATTGCTTCTGAAATGTCTGGCAGGGGAGAGCTTGATCTCGGTGTCGGTGAGGTGAATATCACCCTCCTCGGTGGTCAGGAAAGCTATACCGTAGAGGTGAACAAGGGCATTGGCGATATCACGATAAACGGTGAGAGTGTATCTGGTAATAGAACGGTCGGCATGGGTGACACCGTTGTTGAGATCAACGGCGGTATCGGCTCTGTCAATATAGTTTTTGAATAAAAATATTAAGGAAGGCTTCCTTGCGAGGTCTTCCTTTTTGTATAGAAAAAATAGAAAAAATTTCAAAAAAAGACTTGACAAATGCCGTTTCCGTGAGTATAATGTAGTGTGGTTAGCAACTGCTAACTCAAAAAGGAGAACTATTATGAATCTGCTGAACGCTACAGAAGGAAAAGAATATATCGTAGAACGTATCGAGACCGACGATGAAGAGCTTGACGCCTTTCTTTTTTCTCTCGGATGCTACTCTGGCGAGCCTATCACCGTTGTCGCTAAGAGAAGAGGCGGAATGACCGTTTCCATCAAGGACGGCAGATATAATATAGACAATCAGCTTGGCGAGGCAATTATCGTTAAGTAAAAAGAAAATAATCTCAGGATTATTTTTTTGGTGGTTGGTTAGCGGCTGCTAACTCAAATTTTGTTATTAATTTTTACATATCTCAGGAGGAATCCAAAAAATGAGAATCGCTTTAACGGGCAATCCCAATAGCGGAAAAACAACGATGTACAACGCCCTTACTGGCCGTAGCGAAAAGGTCGGCAACTGGGCAGGTGTTACCGTTGAGAGAAAAGAGCATCCTATCAAGAAGAGTTATTATACAGGCTCTGAGGAGCTTATTGCTGTCGATCTTCCCGGCGCATATTCTATGTCGCCCTTTACATCGGAGGAGAGTATTACCTCGGCTTACGTAAAAAACGAGCATCCCGATGCTATCGTAAACATCGTTGACGCTACAAACCTTTCCCGTAGCCTTTTCTTCACCACACAGCTTCTTGAGCTTGGTATTCCTATGGTTGTTGCACTTAACAAGACCGACGCTAATACCAAAAAGTCTAACAAGATCGATGCAGCAGAGCTTTCCCGTAGACTTGGCTGTCCCGTGGTAGAGACCACCTCCACGACAGGAGAGGGACTGGGGGACGTTATCGCCGCGGCTGTTTCTGTATTCGGCAAGGAGCAGAAGGCTCCCTACGTGCAGGGCAATATTGATCTTACTGATAAGGCTGCCGTTGTAGCTGAGGACAGAAAGAGATTCAGCTTTGTAAACGGTATCGTAAAAAGGGTTGAGACAAGAAAGGTTCTCACCAAGGATAAGAACTTCCAGGACAAGATCGACGAGGTTCTTACTAATAAGTGGCTCGGTATTCCAATCTTTGCGGTAGTTATGTTCCTCGTGTTCTGGATCTCTCAGGTTGGTCCCGGCGTGTGGATCGCAGAGGGGTTTGTATTCAATGAGGGCAAGGCAAACGAAATCGTAATTCCCGGTCTTGTGACGCTTATCGAGATGTTTGGCGAGCTTGTTGCGGGCTGGCTTGAAAATACCGCCCCCATTCTCCAGACTATTATAGTTGACGGTATCATCGGCGGCGTTGGCGCGGTTATCGGCTTCCTTCCTCTCGTAATGGTAATGTACTTCCTGCTTGCTCTCCTTGAGGATTGCGGCTATATGGCTCGCGTGTCGGTGGTTCTTGATCCCATTTTCAAGAGAGTAGGTCTCTCGGGCAAATCGGTTATTCCTCTTGTTGTAGGTACGGGATGCGCTATCCCCGGTGTTATGGCCTGCCGTACTATCCGTAATGAGAGAGAGCGCAGAGCAACCGCTATGCTCACTCCCTTTATCCCCTGCGGCGCAAAGATTCCCGTTATCTCGCTCTTTGCAGGTCTGTTCTTCCCAGGCTCGTGGTGGGTTGCCCCCCTTATGTATTTCCTCGGTCTTCTTCTCGTGTTCTTTGGCGCCCTTCTCGTAAAGTGGATCTCGGGACACAAGTTCAGAAAGTCCTTCTTCATCATCGAGCTTCCCGAATACAAGGTGCCCAGCCTTGGTCGCGCAGCCCAGTCTATGCTTCAGCGCGGCTGGTCCTACATAGTTAAGGCAGGAACCATCATTCTCGTGTGCAACGCGGCGGTGACTATTATGCTTAACTATTCCTGGTCCTTTACCGAGGCGACACCCGAGGAGTCTATTCTTCACAGCATCGCAACTCCTATCGCGTTTCTTCTTATTCCTCTCGGCTTTGGTATGTGGCAGCTGGCTGCGGCGGCAGTGACAGGCTTCATCGCAAAGGAGGAGGTTGTAGGTACACTTGGCGCAATTTATACTGCTCTTGCAATTAGCGAGGACTTTGAGCTTCTTCAGCAGGGCGGCGGCGAGGAAATCCTCGGCATTTCTGCGGCGGCAGGTCTCGCATACCTTATTTTCAATCTCTTTACACCCCCTTGCTTCGCGGCAATCGGTGCGATGAACTCCGAGATCAAAAGCAAAAAATGGCTCTTTGCAGGTATCGGACTTCAGCTTTCTATAGCTTACGTTTCCTCTTTCCTCGTATATCAGCTTGGTACTCTCTTCACAGAGGGACACCTCGGTACCGCATTCCTTCCCGGACTTATTGCGGTAGCGGCTATTATTGCTCTCGTAGTTGCGCTTGGTTTCTTCTCAAATGCCAAGGCTAAGAGAGAGCTTGCGGCAAAGAAGGCAGAAAGGATAGCGAAATGATAGATGATATTATTGCTGCGGTCGCCATTGTTCTGATCGTTGGCGGTGCTATCGCCTATATTGTAAAAGCAAAAAAATCAGGACAGAAGTGTATAGGCTGCCCTGATAGCAAGACCTGCTCGTCGGGCGGCTGCTCGGGTAAATGCTCGGGCTGTGGCGGAGCTTGCGGCGGTCATACAGATAAAGAAAATTAACAATTAAGAGAGCGTTCCAAGTGGTACGCTCTCTTGACTTTATAACATAATAGTGATATAATAAATCTCATCAAAACAAAAAAAGGAGTTTATAATATGGAAAAGCTCTTGAATTTACTTGCCAAGGATGCTACCCTCACCCCAAAGGAGCTCTCACTTATGCTTCAAAAGGAGGAGGGCGATATTAAAAATATGATCCGTCAGCTTGAAAAGGAGGGGGTTATCCTCGGCTATCAGGCGGTTATCGACTGGGACAAGACTGATAAGGAGACCGTGACCGCGCTTATCGAGGTCAAGGTCATGCCCCAGCGCGATGACGGATTTGATAAGATCGCGCAGAAGCTGCAGAATTATCCCGAGATAAAGAGTCTTTATCTTATGTCGGGAGGCTTTGATTTCACCGTTCTCATTGAGGGCAGAACTATGAAGGAGGTTGCATACTTCGTGGCGAGAAAGCTTGCTCCCATTGAGTACGTGACCGCAACTGCAACCCACTTTGTGCTTAAAACCTATAAGTACAACGGCGTAGTTTATAATATGCCTACAAGAGATTTGAGAGAAAACGACCAGATATGATAGATCACGAGAAATTTTTATCCGAAACATTAAGGGATATCAAGCCGTCGGGAATACGAAAGTTCTTTGATCTGCTTGCCGATATGGGTGACGTCACTGCCCTTACGGTAGGTCAGCCCGACTTCGTCACTCCCTGGCACATTCGCGAGGCGGCTATTGATTCGCTCGAGCGAGGACATACCTATTACACCTCAAATTCGGGACTTCCCGAGCTCAGAGGAGAGGTTTGTAAATATATGAAGCGCCGCTTTGAGCTTGATTATTCTGCTGACGAGGTGCTTATCACCGTCGGAGGCAGCGAGGCTATTGACGTTGCTATTCGCGCTCTCACTAATCCTGGCGACGAGGTAATAATTCCTATGCCATCCTTCGTTTGCTACGAGCCGATCGCAAGAATGGCGGGCGCCGTTCCTGTTATTATTAATACGAAAGAGGAGAATGGGTTTAAACTGACTGCCGAGGAGCTTTCTGCGGCAATTACCGAAAGAACAAAGCTTCTCGTTCTCCCTTATCCCAATAACCCAACCGGCGCAATTCTTGAAAAGTCGGAGCTTCAAGCTCTTGCTGCGGTCATACGCGATAGGGATATCGCCATTCTTTCTGACGAAATTTATGCCGAGCTTACTTATGGCAAGCGGCATGTTTCTATAGCGAGCATTGACGGTATGCGCGAGAGAACTGTTATAGCATCGGGATTTTCAAAGGCGTATGCTATGACAGGATGGCGACTTGGCTATCTTTGCGGTCCATCCGTCTGGCTAAAGCAGATGACAAAGCTTCATCAGTACGCCATAATGTGCGCTCCTACGATGTCGCAGTTTGCCGCGGTTGAGGCCTTGAAAAATGGTGACGGTGATATCGCTGAGATGACCGCCGAATACGACAGGCGAAGAACGGTTATTTACGAGGGACTTCAAGAAATCGGCTTGCCCGTTATGATGCCCGAGGGAGCATTCTATATTTACCCTTACATCGGTGGATTTGGTCTTACCTCGGAGGAGTTCTGCGAGAGACTTCTTAAGGAGGAAAAATGCGCTATAGTTCCCGGCACCGCCTTTGGTGAGTGCGGAGAGGGATATGCCCGCATTTCCTACGCATACTCTGTAAGGCACATTGAGGAGGCACTTGAGAAAATCAAGAGATTTGTTGAAAAAATTAAATAATTTAAGCGGTTTTGCAAACAATTGTTTGCAAAACCGCTTTCTTTATTTTAGATATGTCACTTTTTGATCAGCTCTACGCCGAATATTTTAGCCAGCAATCTGCGTAGCACCTTGGGCGAGCTAACAACTATAATCTTCATAAATGCCGTCCTTTCAGCCTTAGTCTTGGCTAGCCGTAAGTCTTATGGGTCTGACTACCTTACGGCTATAGTCATTATATGAAGTTTATGATCTTTTGTGCGCTCACTCATCTTCGATTCTTATGACCGTCACGGTCATATCGTCATGTGTGCGGGATTTTTTAATTGCTTCATTAAGAATTGTATCTGCATACTCTTGTAAGCTCTTTTTTGGCGGCTCTCCCAGAAGCAAAAGCAGCCAAGGCGCGTCCTCGGTTGCATCCGCAATTCCGTCCGAAAGCATTATTATATGATCGCCCGCCTTGATCTCAAGGCGGATTTTTTCGGTATCCACCGTCCTGAGCAGACCTATTGGCGCGGTCTGCGATCTTATGCGAAAAATTGAGGATTCGCGTTTGACGTACGAGGGAGCTGCGCCGCTTTTTATGAACAATCCTTTTCCGTTAAGCAAATCAAGCTCAAACAGATCTATGGTGGCGGAACATTCCTCATTTCTGGTTCTTAGGCTGTGGTTCAGCATATGTATTTCTGCGTCCTTAATTGCTCCTGCGTCTGTTGCCGTCTTGATAAACTCGGCGGAAAACTCCGAGGTCTTCTGCGCCAGCTCTCCACTTCCCATTCCGTCACAGATTAGCGAATAAAAATAGTCTTTTTTGCTGACAAAGCAGAGTGCTGTATCTCCCGATACCTCGTTGTCACTTCCAGCGCGGCAGGCTGTTGCAAAGCTTGCGCGGTATTTGGGACGGGTTCCGCATTCCATAAGCATCATTTTGTCTTTCTTAAAGTATTCGGGAGTATCAAGCCTTACGCTTGCCGCCATTTCTATGCTTTTTCTAAGCTCAAAGGAGGAAATTTTTCCACCCCCTTCGTCCTCGCCCGCCAAGATGAAGTGCCGCCGTCTTTCTCCAAAGGCACGTATCGTTCCTCCCTCAAGCCCGCACTCGTTAAGAACCTTGGTCAGAGGAGCAGTCAGACTGTTATCCACCGCGCACTCGCTCTTGTCTGAGTCTATCATCTCGTTTAGAAGAGAAGCAATCAAGAGGTATTCCTCACCCTTTTCCTCTCTTCCGGAGACCAATCTTCGCTCGCGCTCCTCTCTGTCTACCTTATCGTTTATCTGTTCTGCTATTATCTCTGACCGTTGACAGAATTCTGTATCAGAGTTTACGTCGTCTGCGTTTATCCGCATACCTTCACCTAACAATATTGCTATTTTGCTTGCATTTTTTATGCAAGGACGAATATCCTCTCTCGCGCACAAGGAGCCTCCAAGACATCCAATGCAGTTGCGCTCTGCCACCGAGATAACTATGTCGCGGTACTCCTCGGTGCTAAGCTTGACGCTTTCGGCTGTATGGCTTGAGATAATAGTTCCCAGCGCCTCCATAACGTTTGATAGAGAAGCTACACCACCTTGATAGCTGCTTTGATAAGATAAAGCCATTGTTCCAACCATATCCTCGCTAAGCTGTGGTGACGGCTCGTTTTTTGATTCTTTTTCTTCCGTGACGGTTAATTTGCTTAGTATCGGAGTCGCTATCGCCGTAGCAACGGCATATTCAGGGAAGGTGGAAAGCAGCCCGCTCATTCCGTCGGCATAGATGCTCCAGGCACATAGCGCCACGCCCCCGATAATTATGGCATATATCGTTCCAAAGCCGAACATTACCCCCGCGCCAAGTCCCATCAATGCAAATGCCACCGATAGCTCTGTGGATATGCATAGACTGGATATAAATCCTACCGCCGCGCCTCTCACCCCGCCGAATCTCTTTGCGCAGAGCAGGGTAATGAGAGCTGAAAAGATATAGGACAGAGAGATACCTATTATACTTACCCCGCGAAACGAAAGGCTGATAAGAAATATCAGCAGCAGAGCAGAGAACTGAAAGAATATTCGATCGTATTTTTCATCCTTTTCTCTGTCTTTTATGCTTAATAAGTCTTCTTCTCCACGAAGCAGACGGTCAAGCGTCATTCCTGAGAAGAATAATCCCGACATAGCAAAGGTTAATATGGGAGTCAGTATGATCATTACCAGACCAAATAGCAGGCTTGCCTCGTTCAGTCCTTCTGTTAATATCTCGTATACCGCGGTCACAAATCCGCCAAGCACAGACACCGACATACGAGTGAGCAGATTTTCTTTAAAAAGCAGCCTCTTGCCATTCTCGTCCCTGTCTCCGCTTGATATGGCCGCGCGCAGCAGCATAGTGACGGCGGTTGCGGTGGCAAAGACGATGCCATCTATACCCATCGTCAGATTTCCGATTATAGCTCCGGCAGCCCCTTGCCACACACACGTAGGAAGCAGAGCCACAAAGGCAAGCCCTACGGGACGAGCCCCGAAGAACACGTGGCACCTCGACAGCACGAATCCTACCGCAAACACTATAATATCACGTAGCAGGATCTGCCTGTCAAGACTTTGCCCTCCATTTTGATTTTGCGAAAAGCCTTTTTTTATTTTTTCGAAAAATCTCCCACTTTCCTGTTTTTCTATCTTATTCTCGGTTTTCTTTTCACCCAGCTTGTCCATTTTAGTAATACCTTTCTGAAAGATTACAAGTAATTATATAATAAAATGGAAGAAAAAAAGGACGAAAACCGCCGTCGGTACAGAAAGAAAAAAACGCGTAATTAACTTAAAAGCACGAATAAGAGAGAGGTGTGTTTTTTAACGTCATTTGTAATCGCATCTTGCGAAAAACAAACGGAATAAATCCTTAAAAAACGGTAATAATTAACTCGTAAACCAAAAAGGAGGAAAGATATGACACTAACTCAAAAGGAAACCACACTTTTATCAGATCTTAAATCTCAGGAGCAGATCTGCATTGAAAAGTATACGCAGTATTCGCAGATGGCTCACGACCCTGCGCTAAAGAATCTGTTCACCACTCTGGCGCAGAATGAAAGAAAGCATCTCGACACCTTAACACAGATTCTAGGCGGCACCGAGGTGACGATGCCGGCGCAAGCACCCTCTGCCGTACAGGCAAAGCTTGAATGTAAGATGTCAAGCTGCAATGAGGTGGAAAAGAAAAACGACGCCTATCTATGCAAGGATGCGCTTTCTATGGAAAAGCACGTGTCAAGCGTCTATAACACGGGTGTATTTGAGTTTACAAGCCCCGTTCTGCGCGACACGCTTGCTCACATTCAAAAGGAAGAGCAAAATCACGGTGAACAGCTCTACAACTACCTTGCATGCAACAATATGTACTGTTAATGTAAACTTAGAATAACAAAAAGCGACTGCAAAACGCAGTCGCTTTAAAAATCAAACTAACGATTATGAGGTTTTTTTACAGAATATAGCCACCTGCTCCGCTATAATAACGAGAACAAGCGAGATAAACATACATACCTGCGCGGGATTTCCGCCAACCTCAAGACCGTAGCAAACGTATGAAGCAAGTCCAAGAAGTAAGCCGACGATCAGGGTGACAAGGCCGCTTATTAAAAGTGTCTTTATAAGACCACCCCATTTTGATATGCGCTTGCAAATACAGATTGCGCCAACGAATATTGTGGGAAGACAGATCCAGAATACCCAGGGGGCGCATATTGCAGCCGCCTCCCAGCTCGATGCGCCGGTTGCAACGCTGCTTGCAAAAAGCTCGTTGATTCTCGAAGAAAGAAGATAACCTATTGCCGTTGCAATAAGGCAGGCGGTTTCTCCAACAGGGAAAATAAAATATGTAAACGCGCCTGTTAGGAGTGTTGTTCCACCAACAAACAGAACGATATTAAGATTTTGCGATAAAAAGTCGAATATACTGAGGAAAAACGGCTCGAGGAATGCAACCGATTGCATTATCTCGCCCTCAATGGTTAATAGGGGAATAAGTATTTTAAATAGCGAAATGATTGAATAAAATACTTTTTTGATGATTCCAAGCTTGCTTGTACCCATGTCACGCCTCCGTTGATAAATAATAATATCGTACAATAAGATTATAACAAAGCCAAGGGAAATTGTCAAGATATTCAAGACATATGATCAAAAAAACCGACCTGAATTAATCAGATCGGTTTCAGAAAATTATTCTTCGTCTTCGTCGTCATTATCTTCAACGGGCTTATCTTCATCCTCGTTGAAGTTATTTACGAGCAACGCGTTTGTGTAGTAAGAGTCGCCCGCCTCGCTGACAAAGGAGTATTCATCGGTGTCAGCATCATAGAGCTGGCCCTTTAAATACAGTCGCTTGCCCGCCTTGCAAAGCACCTCAAGAAACTCGTCGGTATCAAACTCGTCGATCTCTATGCCCCAGTCGTCGTTAGAAATGATAACGCTTACCTCTGCACTTGCATCTGCTGTATCGTAATCGTCGTCATAGCTTACGTATTCGCCGGAAAATTCAAAGAAGTCGTCAAGTTCGCCGCTCTTTAAGTAGTCTATAAACTTTTTAACCTCGCTTTTAGTGCCCGTCGCGTTGATTTCAAAGTAAAGTTCATCGTACAGTATCATAATAATGAAACCTTCCTATTTGTTTTTTGCGAAAAGAGTATAACACAGTCTTATATGTTTGTCAATATCTTTTATTAAAATAAAATTGCCGATAAAATGTGAAAAATACGCTTCCTTAATAATATAATATCGCGTGCGAGCGCACGTGTGAAATAACTTTTAAAATATATGAAAAAATATTTAAAAAAGTTTTAAAAAACTCTTGACAACTGAGAATCTTTGATGTATAATAGGAAAGCCGACTTTGAGTTGGCAACTTGATCATTGAAAATTGAACAACAAGAAAATGAGAAAACATTGTGTTTCGGAGGAGACTCCGAAACGGTGTAAGTTCTTGTCAAAACACATTGAGAAAAAAACTCAAAAGTAAGAAGAAGCTAGATTAAAGATAGCTCTGAAAAAGGATTTAGGTCACTGAGGGAACTCAGGGATTTAGATAAACATTTTTTAGAGAGTTTGATCCTGGCTCAGGATTAACGC
>JAFWXZ010000019.1 GCA_017522795.1 Clostridia bacterium
ACAAAAACGGCAACGCAATCTTTTTTCTTAATCCTTGACAGAGGCGTCCCTTTCGTTTTGGTTGCTCCTGCCGAAAGAAAAATGAAAAACAATTTTATAATTTAGGAGGTAAAAACTAATGAAAACAGCAGTAATTTATGCAAGATATTCTTGTGATGCTCAAACAGAGCAATCTATTGAAGGTCAGCTTCGTGTATGTAACGAATTTGCGGCACAAAACGGCATAATCATTGTTGACAAGTACATAGACAGAGCCACCACAGGTACTAACGACAACAGAGCCGCATTTCAAAAGATGTTAGCCGATGCAGATAATAAACCCGTCTGGGATATTGTTCTGGTATATGCTCTTGATAGATTCGGTAGAAACTCTATTGAGATTGCATTAAACAAGCAGCGGCTTTCAAAGAATAACATAATACTTATTTCAGCAACGCAGAGAACGTCGGTTAATATTGACGGAAGTAAAAACCTTGACGGTATTCTTCTTGAGAACGTACTTATAGGTCTTTCGGAATACTACTCTGTAGAGCTTTCACAGAAGGTAAGGAGAGGTCAGAGGGAGAGCCGTCGCAAAGGCAACTTTCTTGGTGGCAGACCACCTTACGGATATAGGGTTGAAAACAAGAAAATCCTGATACATGAGGAGCGTGCTGAGGTTGTAAGGTTAATATTCGACTTATACGTATCCGGAAAATGTGTACGAGAGATCCTTGAGGAGCTTAATAAGCGAGGCATTCTCTATAACAGCAAACCAATATACCAAAGTACGTTATTCAATATTTTGAAGCTTGAAAAATACACCGGTGTTTACAGGTATGACGGTGAGGTTTACATGGATATGTACCCTCAAATAGTAGATACGGCAGTATTTCAGCGAGTGCAAAGAATGATGGATAAAAACAAGCACGGATCCAGCAGTCGTAATACCGATTTTCTGTTGAAAGGAAAGCTTTTCTGCGGTAGATGCGGTATGAAGATCAACGGTGACAGCGGAACGGCAAAAAGTGGCGAAATGAAGTTCTACTACACCTGCTCTAACAAAAAGCGTTTCCGAGGTTGCAGCAAAACGAGTCTAAAGAAGGAGGCACTTGAAAAATGTGTGATAGATGCAACACTTAAGCTTCTGAACACCCCAGAGAAAATATCCAGGCTTGCAGACGAGGTTGTTAAGCTTAACGAGCAAATATCTAAGGAACAAAGCATCCTTAATTTGCTTATTAGCGAAAGGGCTAAAATTCAAAAGTCACTTGATAACGTTATGATAGCGATTGAAGAAGGCATAATCACCTCAACCACTAAGGCGAGGATGACCGAGCTTGAGAATTCGCTTGCAGAAATCAATATGAAGATTGCTGCCGAAGAAAGTAAGCTTGACAGGACACTAAAAAAAGAAGACGTAGAAAAGTTTATAATCGAGGCTCTTGCATCCGAGCCGAAGGCGATGATTGAACTTTTGATTGACAAGATAATTCTCTATGAGGATAGGATAGAAATATTCTATATATATGGCAATAATACTGATCCCGATGAACCCAATTTGGAAGTTCATCGGGACTTCTTTTTATCTAGTCAAAAAATAAAAATAACCCAAAGGGGCTTTGAAGCTACCTTTGAGCTAAAACTATAAAAAAATAACCAGTCGGGTTCGACTGGTTATAATGTGGTGACCCGTACGGGAATCGAACCCATGTTTTCAGCGTGAGAGGCTGATGTCTTAACCGCTTGACCAACGGGCCTTGCTGTGTTCAGCTTGTCTATTATACTATTTTTTTCTCGGTTTGTCAAGGGCTTTTTTGAATTTTTTTCGACTTTTTTTCTTTTTATTCAAAAATACAAGAAAACGGCTGTTTTTTGAGTGGTTTTGGTTAGTTTTTTTATATTTTTCTATTGATTTTGTCATAAGAAAATGATAAAATTATGATGTAAAAGTATATTTTGTCGGTAAAAATTCAATATTGCCGACCAAAATCCAGACAAAAGGAGAACAAAATGGACACCTCAAGACTTAATCCCGTGATACGCTCGGTATCTCTTTATGAAAAAATCAACCGCACCGACGAGTGCGTTGGCTATGACTGCCGCTTTATCTATATAATTTCGGGTGAGCTGACTGCGGTGGTTGGCGGCGAGAGGCTTGGGCATCTGGCGCCCGGCAACCTGCTCTACATCCCTGCGGGTGAGGCTTACAAATTAAAGAGCAAGTATCTGAGGGCGGTGGTCATCACCTTTGACCCTATGGACACAAATCCCGAGGCGGAGGGCAGGCTCTCACCCGTGGCGGTGGCAGACTACGACGAGGAAAAGTGCCACAAGGACGGCGTTGACGGTCTGCTGGGCAGGCATATTCTGCTGCCCGATATGGAATCCGAGCGAGATAGCTTTATCCGTATGGCGAACATCTTTACCTCGGCGGAGGGACATTACAAGGCGCAGCTGTCGGCGATGTTCAAGCTTATGCTGCTGAAGGTTATTGAGACCGCGGACGAGAACGCCCTGCCCGCGCGAATGGTAGAGGAGCTTGACAACTACATACGCGAGAACGTGTCCGACGAGATATCCAACACCGAGATCGGCGCCATTTTCGGCTATCATCCCTTCTACGTCAGCAGGATGCTGAAGGATCGCAAGGGTATGACGCTTCGTCAGTACATTATCGCATACAGGCTGAAGTGCGCGAAGCGTCTGCTCGAGCTGTCGAACAAGAGCGCGGCAGAGATCGCCGAGGAGTGCGGTTTTACCGACGCGTCCTATTTTGCAAAGACATTCAAATCCGCATTTGGTATGACGCCGAAAGAGTACAGAAACGGCTTTAAGGACGATTTTATCTAAAATTTGTAAACTCTACTTGACATTTGCAAGGAAAATAGTATGAAATTAAAGAAAAACGACGTTATTACGTCCGAGATAATTGATATAACAAATCTTGGATTCGGCGTGGCAAAGGTGGACGGCGCGGTTGTGTTTGTCAGCGGCGCGGTGACGGGCGACGTGGCGAGGATCAGAATAATAAAGGTTGGCTCGTCCTACTCGGTCGGTCGGGTGGAGGAGTTTATCAGCCTGTCAGACAAGCGCACCGAGGGCAGATGCCACAACGCGAAATGCCACTCCTGCGCCTACAAGTGCCTCGGCTACTCCTACGAAAAGGAGCTGAAGGAGGAGGCAGTACGGCAGATATTCAAGAAAAGCGGGCTTTCGGAGGTGAAAATCGCCTCTCTGGTTGGCTCGCCCACCGAGCGCGAGTACAGAAACAAGGCGCAATTCCCTATCGCGAGGGGCAAGGACGGCGGGTATGTTATCGGCTTTTACGCGCCCAAGAGCCACCGAGTGACCGAGGCGGCGGATTGCCCTCTCGCGCCCGAGATTTTCGGGGAGATTTGCGAGGCTCTGCGCGGATTTTTCGCAAAATACGGTCTTTCGGTCTATGACGAGCTGTCGGGCGAGGGACTTCTGCGCCATATTTACCTGCGCCGCGGTGAGATCAGCGGCGAGGTGCTGCTCACCCTGGTTATCAACGGCAGCTCCCTGCCCCATTCTGACGAGATCGTTGCTTCGCTGTGCGAGAGATTTCCCGAGCTGGTGGGAATTCTGCTGAATATCAACACCGCCAACACCAATATTATTCTTGGCGAGGAGTTCGTCACGCTTTACGGCCGCGACTATATTTTCGACACCCTTGGCGGTGTGGCGCTGAAGATCACTGCGCCCTCATTCTATCAGGTAAATCACGATGCGGCGGAGCTGCTGTACGCCAAGGCAAAGGAGCTTGCCGCGCCTACAAAGGAGGATCTTCTGCTTGACCTCTACTGCGGCGCGGGCTCTATCGGTCTGTCTATGGCGGACGAGGCGGGCGAGGTTATCGGCATTGAGATCGTGGAGAGCGCGGTGGAGTGCGCCACCTTCAACGCGGAGATAAATCATATCTTTAACGCGTCCTTCTACGCGGGTGATGCCAGCGACACGAAGAAGATCCTCGAGCCTGCCGAGCTTGCGCGCGGCGGGAAGATAAAGCCCGACATCGTTATCCTCGATCCCCCGAGAGCAGGCACGACGGCAGAGCTTATCGAGCATATCGCATCCCTTGCACCGCGAAAGGTGGTCTACATCTCCTGCAATCCCGCAACGCTTGCGCGTGATATGGTTTTGTTCAAAAATCACGGCTACGTAGGCGAGATAGTCACACCGTTTGATCTGTTCCCGATGACAGGGCACGTGGAAAGTGTCGTTTGTCTGACGAGATAATAAGCCAAAATCGGCTAAAAATGGGCTAAATAAAGCCGTTTTGAACAGTTTTGAAAGAAATCGAAAAATTGGTGTTCAAAATCAAAAATGCCCCAATTTTGCGTTGGGACAAATAATGATTTTGAGCGAAACTCGAAACTTCAATTTACAGCTGTTTAGTATAACATATCGAAAGGAGCTTTTATGAAAGAAATTGTTTTTGGCGGTTTGAACTTCTCCATTTCAAATTCTTATAGAACTATGAAATCACGCATTAAGAACTGTTCATGCGTATCATTATTTGGAGAATTTTCTGCAAAGGTCTTGATTTA
>JAFWXZ010000020.1 GCA_017522795.1 Clostridia bacterium
CACGGGACCCATTTATGGGTAGTAAGTAACAATTGCATGGCTGGCAGGCCAATCTAAAACGCACTTGTGCGTCGCCAGTAACAGTTAGGGCTATGCCCGAAAATGCAATACCCCCCGTTTTACGGGGGGATATTTATTTTTTATTTGTTTTATTATGGTTTTAGTAATTATACTGTTTACGCTTGGCTATAAGAAATACGGTGGTGACCAGCGCCGACAGAAGCTCAGCGGTGATTATAGAGAACCACACTCCGTCAAGCTCGAATATTTCGGGAAGAATAAGCACCGCCACGCTCTGAAAAACGAGGGTCCGCAAAAATGAAATGACAGCCGATACGCCACC
Organism: Clostridia bacterium; assembly: GCA_017522795.1. Classification (GTDB taxonomy): domain Bacteria; phylum Bacillota; class Clostridia; order Oscillospirales; family CAG-272; genus UBA1740. Next base: position 344 of record JAFWXZ010000020.1, read on the forward strand.
GTTATTCAGCGCGGTGAAGAAGGAGGAGCCGAAGATATTGAATCCCGCGATAAGATAGGAGAAGGCATAGATCGCAAAGCCGCGCAGGGTTATCTCGTATAGTCCCTCGTCATAGCCAACGAACAGACGGCAGAGGGGTACGGCTAAAATAAGGGCTGTGAAAAGCATTATTGCGCTTGCCGTGAAGACGATGCAAAGGCTCTTTTTCCTAAGGCTTTTCAGCTCGTCGGTATTACCCGCGCCGTAGTGGAAGCTGACTATCGGGCCTGCGCCGATTACGAAGCCGATGAAGATAGCAACAAAGATAAAGGCTACGTACATTATTGCGCCGTAGGCGGCAACACCGTCCTCGCCTGCAAAGCGCAGAAGCTGATAGTTATATAGTATGGTGACTATGGACGCCGAAATGTTGCTCATAAGCTCGGATGAGCCGTTAAAGCAGGTTTGAAGCAGCACGCGCCAATAGGGACGGGTTCTGCAAAAGCTGATGGCGGCGGTATTTTTCGAGAGAAAATACGCCACGGGGACAACTCCACCAACCGCCTGACTAATTGCGGTGGCTAAAGCAGCACCGACAAGACCGAATTTGAACACTGCAACGAAGAGGGCGTCAAGCACAATATTGGTAATTCCCGCGGCAACCGTGACCGCAAGTCCGAGCTTTGGCTTTTCGGCGGTGATAAAGAAGTTCTGGAAGGTGTTCTGCAGCATAAAGAACGGCAGGGCAATAAGCACGACGCGGGCATAGGTGACCGCGTGGGTGATCATTTCTCCCTCTGCGCCGAGAAGTCGCGCCACAGGCTCGGCAAAGATAATACCGAGGGCGGCAAGAACGGCGCCCGTCACCGCTGTGGTAATGATGATAAAGGTGAAATACTCGTTTGCCCTCTGCTTTTCACCGAGGCCCAAGGTTTTCGCAACGATCGCCGTACCACCCGTACCAAGCATAAAGCCGAAGCCGCCCAGGATCATTATAAGAGGATAAATGAGATTTATTGCCGCGAAGGGTGTTTTTCCAACAAAGTTGGAAACGAAAAGACCGTCTACCACGCCGTAGATAGACGTGAATATCATCATAACCACCGACGGAATGACGAATCTGATAAGTCTTCGGTAGCTGAAATGGTCGGAAAGCTGTATTTGCTCCTTCATTTTTATCCTCCTTTTTCCTTTATTTTACATACCAGAGTATTTTAACACATTATAATTTAAATGTCAACCGACAAGGTTTTAAATAATAGACAAAAAAGATATAAATAATATTTTATTTTTGTTCAATTTAGTAGTTGACTTTTGTCGGATTTAGGAGTACAATAACTAACTGTTGAAAAAGAATTAAAGAAGGACAATCAAATGGAAACACTTTTATCGCTTTCTATCGCGCTTATCGCAGGACTTCTGCTCTCCAGAATCACGAAGAAGCTTGACCTGCCTGCCGTCACCGCATATCTGGTTGCGGGAATTATCGTCGGCCCCTATCTGCTTGGCAGCCTGGGCATCCCCGGTATAGGCTTTACCTCTATGGAAAACGTGCACGACTTTTCTATAGTATGCGACACGGCGCTCGGGTTTATTGCATTCTCAATCGGAAACGAGTTCAGACTCAACCAGCTTAAAAAGATCGGTCGTCAGGCTACTATAGTCGGTATTCTTCAGGCCGTAATCACCACCCTTGTGGTTGACGTGGCGCTTATTGCGCTGCATTTTGCGATCCCTCACGTTTTGTCTATCGAGGCGGCTATAATTCTCGGCGCTATTGCATCTGCCACCGCACCTGCGGCAACGCTGATGGTAGTAAGACAGTATAAGGCAAAGGGTCCCGTCACGGATATGCTATTGCCCGTCGTTGCTCTTGACGATGCGGTCGGTCTTATCGTTTTCGCTATTTCCTTCGGAATTGCGAAGGCGATGAATGCAGGAACAATAAACGTTATATCGGTAGTGGTCGAGCCCCTTGTTGAGATCATCGCATCTCTGCTGCTCGGCGCGGTTATGGGCGTGCTCTTCCATATATGCGAGAGATTTTTCCACTCCAACTCCAAGAGAATATCGGTTTCTATTGGTTTCGTCCTTTTAACTATAGCGCTCTCCCAGATGACCTTTAACGCCTGGGGCGTACATATCACATACTCTCCCCTGCTTACCTGTATGATGCTCGGCACTATATTCTGCAACATCTGCGACTTCTCCGAGGAGCTTATGGAGAGGGTTGACAAGTGGACTGCACCTCTGTTCGTTCTGTTCTTCGTGCTTTCGGGAGCGGAGCTTGAGCTTGGCGTATTCGGCAATCTGCTTATGGTAATGGTAGGTATCGTATACATTCTCTTCCGCTGCGTAGGTAAGTATTCAGGCGCGTACGTCAGCGCAAAAATCTCGGGCTGTGACAAGAAGATCGTCAAATACCTCGGTATTACCCTGTTCCCACAGGCGGGAGTTGCTCTCGGTATGGCGATGAAGGCAAAGGAGTTTGGCGAGATAGGCAATATGGTTGCCAGCATCACCCTCTTTGCCGTGCTTGTCTATGAGCTTATCGGTCCCGCGCTTACCAAGGAGGCTCTGCTCAAAGCGGGTGACATCGATCCTGAGAAGAAAAGAAGCGCGCGTCACGCACACGTGGAGAATATGCCCGAGCATAAGAAGGAAAGACATATGCGCCGTACCGCAATAAAGGAAGAAATAAAGAAGCTTATCCGCGCGACAAAAATCAATCACGACGAAGAAAAATAAACAAAGAGATCCCTCGGTGTCCGAAAGGATGCCGAGGGATGTTTTTATTAAGTTAAGATATTATTTTCCGCCATTTCCCGCAAGCTTTGCGGCAGCCTCGGCGCGCTCGGCACAGATCTGCTTCCAGGAGGGAATGGTCTCAAGGAGCTTGGAAAAATCGATCATAACCTTGGGAATATCGATATTCTGAGGACACATCTTCACACAGTTGCCGCAGCAGATGCAGGCGGTGGGGCGCTTATCCTCGGGCATAAACTCGATCTTGGACGCGCTGTTAACACCGGGTGCATAGCGAAGGTCGTTGTATACCTCAATAAGCATAGGAATATTAAGTCCCATAGGACAGCCGTCCACGCAATAGCGGCAGGCGGTGCAAGGAATATTGTTTTTCAGACTCTCGGCTATACCGTAAAGCGTCTGAATTTCGCCGTCGGTAAGCGGCTTTTCCTCGCTGAAGGTGCGAATATTGTCCTCAAGCTGCTCCATAGTGGACATACCGCTGAGGATAACGCCCATATTGTCGAGAGTCATAAGCCAGCGGAAGCACCAGGATGCAACGCTCTCGTCGGGGCGGAGGGACTTCAGATGCTCCTTTGCCGACTCGGGCAGCTTGTCAACCAGCTTGCCGCCACGGACGGGCTCCATTACCCATACGGGAATGTTCCATTTTGCAAGCAGCTCGCACTTTTCCTTTGCCCGCTGGAGAGTCCAGTCAAGGTAGTTCAGCTGGATCTGGCAGAACTCCATCTTATCGCCCGCGGCATCGAGAAATTCACAAAGATTCTCGGGCAGACCGTGGGTGGAGAAGCCGAGGTGCTTTATTCTACCCAGGCGCTTCTGCTCCACGAAGTAGTCGATGATGCCCCAGCGCTCATCAAGGTAGGTGGCAATAGAGCTTTCGCTGATGTTATGAAGCAGATAAAAGTCGAAGTACTCTACCCCGCACTTTTTCAGTTGCTCCTCAAAGATAGCGGCAGGATCATAGCTGTCAAGCACCTGATGGCCGGGATACTTGGTTGCGATATAATAACTGTCGCGAGGATACTTTGAAAGCACCTTTCCCGTCACGATCTCAGAGTTGCCGCCGTGATAAGGGTAGGCTGTGTCATAGTAGTTTATACCCGCCTCCATAGCGCGATCTATCATTCTCTCCGCCTCGGCAAAATCGATTGCGTCATCCTTTCCCATAGTGGGTAGACGCATCGCGCCAAAGCCAAGCAGAGATAATTTCTTTCCCTGAAAATCAACGTACTTCATAGTATACCTCCAAGTAATTACTAACATCATTATAAACTAAAGATAGTGATATGTCAACAAAAAAGTTTGAGCCGCGGAAAAACCGCGGCTCAAATGTGTGTAATTTTAAGAACCATTTTAAAGTAATGTCAGATTTAGACGAGAAGCGTCGTTTGTGACCGAAGGCGTAGTTACCTACGTCGAGTGTCCGGCAAACGGCGGTTATCGCCAAATATGGCATTACTTAATACATGCCGCCCATTTCGGGATTAACTGGCGCCGCGGGTGCGGGCTCCTTCTTATCGGATACTACCGCCTCGGTGGTGAGGACGGTTGATGCGATGGATGCCGCGTTCTGAAGCGCGCTTCTTGTCACCTTTGCGGGATCGACGATACCTGCCTCGATCATGTCGCAGTACTGCTCGGCATATGCATCGAAGCCGTAGCCTGCCTTGCCGCTCTCGCGAACCTTGGCAACAACTACAGAGCCGTCAATACCTGCATTGTCGGCGATCTGCTTCATAGGAGCGGTGAGCGCCTTGACTACCATCTGAGCGCCCGTCTTCTCGTCGCCCTCAAGACTGTCGATAACCTTCTCAACCGCGCCGATAACGTTTACGAGTGCGGCGCCGCCGCCTGCAACGATACCCTCCTCAACTGCCGCCTTCATAGCGTTGAGAGCGTCCTCAATGCGAAGCTTTTTCTCCTTCATCTCAACCTCGGTAGCCGCGCCAACCTTGATAACGGCAACGCCGCCGGCAAGCTTTGCAAGGCGCTCGGTGAGCTTTTCCTTATCAAACTCGGAGGTGGTGGTTTCAAGAGCCATCTTGATCTGACAAACTCTGTCGGTAATAGCAGCCTTGTCACCGTAGCCGCCTACGATAATTGTATTTTCCTTAGTCACCTTGACCTGTCTTGCGCGTCCGAGCTGACCAAGGGTGGTGTCCTTAAGGTCAAGACCGAGGTCGGAAGTGATGACCTCGCCGCCGGTAAGGGTTGCGATGTCAACGAGCATCTCCTTACGTCTGTCGCCAAAGCCGGGAGCCTTTACGCAAACGACGGTAAAGGTGCCGCGAAGCTTGTTGAGCACGAGGGTGGTGAGAGCCTCGCCCTCTACGTCCTCGGCAACAATAAGCAGCTTTTTGCCCGACTGAACTATCTGCTCAAGAAGGGGGAGAAGATCCTGGATATTGGAGATCTTCTTATCTGTGACGAGAATGAGGCAATCGTCAAGGGTAGCCTCCATCTTGTCTGTATCGGTTGCAAAATAGGGAGAGAGATAGCCGCGGTCAAACTGCATACCCTCAACGACCTCGCTGTAGGTCTCGGCGCTTCTGGACTCCTCGACGGTGATAACACCGTCGCTGGTCACCTTTTCCATAGCGTCGGCGATAAGCTGACCGATAGCCTCATCGGAGGCAGAGATCGCGCCAACGCGAGCGATATCGGCAGAGCCGGAGACGGTCTTAGACTGATTTTTCAGCTCCTCGACAGCCGCGTCAACCGCCTTGAAGATACCCTTGCGGAGAATCATAGGATTGGCGCCTGCGGTCACGTTCTTCATACCCTCGTGAATGAGAGCCTGTGCAAGCAGGGTTGCGGTTGTGGTGCCGTCGCCTGCGGCATCGTTGGTCTTGGTTGCTACCTCGCGAACGAGGCTTGCTCCCATATTCTCGGCGGCGTCCTCAAGCTCGATCTCCTTCGCTATGGTCACGCCGTCGTTGGTGATGAGGGGTGCGCCGAACTTCTTCTCGAGCACCACGTTTCTGCCCTTAGGGCCAAGTGTAATTTTAACGGTATCAGCAAGCTTATCAACTCCGCGAAGAAGCGCAGAGCGAGCGTCCATACCGTAGAGAATTTCTTTGGACATTTTTCTTTACCTTTCAATTATTATTATGTTTTTGTAGTTGAAATTTTAATGAAGTGCGAGGATTGTTTGTCGCAAGGTGTAGAAATCTACGTCAAGATAAAAAATCCTAAGCAATTCACAAAATTATTCAACTATTGCCAAGATATCCGACTGGCTGACGATAGAATACTCCTCTCCGTCAAGCTTTACCTCGGTGCCGCTGTATTTGCCGACGATAACCATATCTCCAACCTTTACGGTCATCTTTACTTCCTTGCCGTCTACAAGACCGCCGGGACCTACCGCAACCACCTGGG
>JAFWXZ010000021.1 GCA_017522795.1 Clostridia bacterium
CAGTTATCGAGAGAAAGGACCTTGAGTACCTTTACAACGATGGCGAGCTTTACTACTTCATGGATCCTGAGACCTACGATCAGGTTCCCCTCAACTCCGACAAGCTTGGCGACAACTTCAAGTTTGTTAAGGAGAACACTATGTGCCGTATTTCCTCCTGGAAGGGCAGCGTATTCTCCGTTGAGCCTCCTACATTCGTAGAGCTTGCAGTAACCGAGACCGAGCCCGGCGTTCGTGGCGATACAGCTACCAACGTTACCAAGGAAGCTACCCTTGAGACCGGCGCGGTTGTTAAGGTTCCGATCTTCATCAACGAGGGCGAGGTTCTCAAGATCGATACCAGAACCGGCGAGTACGTTGAAAGAGTATAATTAAAGCTTTATTTTGAAATGCTCCTCGCAAACCCGGGGAGCATTTTAACCTTATTAATAATTAAAAGGAGATAAAACTATGGGTATCAGTGAAAATGCAGCATACATCAAGGGCCTTTTTGAGGGCTATGAGCTTGACAAGGCTTCTAAGGAAGGCAGAATTATCAGCGAGCTTCTTACTCTCGTAGCAGATATGGCTGATAAGATCAACGCTCTTGAGGCTGATAACAAGGAGCTTCACGAGTACGTAGAGGAGCTTGACCACGACCTCGGCGAGCTTGAGGAGGAGGTTTACTTCTACGACGAGGATGAGGACGAGTACGACGATTACGACGACCTCAACGACTTTGACGACGAGGAGTTTGACGAGGACTTTGAGGACGGCTACTACGAGATCGAGTGCCCCTCCTGCGGTGATATCGTTTGCTTCGACGAGTCTCTTGACGTAGAGGATCTCGTTTGCCCCGCTTGCGGCGAGAAGATCGGCGACGTTGAGATCTGCGACGGCAACTGCGCAGAGTGCGACGAGGACTGCGAGTAATTTATATATAATAAATAAAAAATAATAGTATTTTTTGTAAAATATTTCAGAAAAACTATTGACATTCCGCTCGGGCGGTGTTATAATAATACGACGCTTATTGATAGGCTGAGAAGTTTGGCTTTTTGCCAACGCCTATGATAGCGATTATACACGAAAGTGAGGTGCTTTTTCATGTTCGCTATTTTCGTAACAGGTGGAAAGCAGTACAAGGTTGCTGAGGGTGACGTTATCTTCGTAGAGAAGCTTGGTCTTGCAGAAGGCGAGAAGGTTACTTTTGATAAGGTTCTCTGTGTAAACGGCGAAACTCTTTCTGTTGGTACTCCTTATGTAGAGGGTGCTACCGTTGTTGCTAACGTGCTTAAGAACGGCAAGTCCAAGAAGATTGACGTTATCAAGTACAAGGCTAAGAAGAACGAAAAGAAGAAGATCGGTCATCGTCAGGATTACACCAAGATCCAGATCGAGAAGATCGAGGCTTAAGTCAAATGACTACAATCACATTTTATAAGTCAAACGGCCATTACTACGGATTCGAGGAGCAGGGGCACACCGGCTACGGTGAGAGCGGCGAGGATATTCTTTGCTCGGCTCTGTCTGCCATGACAATGCTTATCATCAATGCCATCGAGGTCACTTATCAGTCCAGCGTGGATTATACTATTGATGAAAAGACCACCGACATCCGTCTTATCGCTAAATCGGCTCTTCCTAAATATGAGAAGGACGAAAAGAAGCAGTTTGCCGTATCGGGACTTATACAGGCTTATTTCTATCAGCTCATGGACTTGGTTGAGGAGTATTATGACTACCTTGACGTAAAGGAGATTGAGCGCGAGATTTAAGCGCAACTTGTACGCTGCCGTAAGGACGGCGCCACGAAAAAATATGGAGGAATACGAAATGTTAAAGCTTAGTTTACAGTTCTTCGCCCACAAGAAGGGCGTTGGTTCTACCAAGAACGGTCGTGATTCTGAGTCCAAGCGTCTCGGTGTTAAGAAGGCTGACGGTCAGTCCGTTATCGCCGGCAACATCATTGTAAGACAGCGCGGCACTAAGATCCACCCCGGTAAGAACGTTGGCATCGGCTCTGATGACACTCTCTTCGCACTCGTTGACGGTGTTGTTAAGTTCGAGCACATCACCGGTGGTAGAAAGCAGGTTAGCGTATACGCTGACTAATATATGTTATGGGCGACCTATGTTTGAGGGTCGCCCATATCTACATTCTTTTTGATTTTTACAGAAGGTAGGACGTTATTATGTCAATTCTCGTCACAGGCGGTACGGGATATATTGGATCGCACACCACGGTTGAGCTTCTCTCTGCGGGAGAGGAGGTTATTATCGTTGATAATCTCTCTAACAGCAAGGCTCTCGTTGTGGACAGAATCGAAAAAATTACGGGAAGGCGTCCCGAGTTTATTAAGTGTGATCTCCTTGACCGCGCGGCGCTTGACCGTGTATTTGACGATCACCCCGAGATCGACTCGGTAATTCATTTTGCGGGTTTGAAAGCGGTTGGCGAATCCACAAGACTGCCCTTGCTTTATTACCATAATAATATAACAGGAACGCTTAATCTTCTTGAGGCTATGTCCTCACACGGAGTTAAACGTATAGTTTTCAGCTCCTCGGCTACCGTTTACGGCACGCCAAAGACAGTTCCGATTCGCGAGGATTTTCCTCTCTCGACCACAAATCCTTATGGCGAGACAAAGCTGATGATCGAGCGTATTCTGAAGGATGCTTGCACGGCTGACCCCGAGCTGTCTGCCTGCGTGCTCAGATACTTTAATCCTATCGGCGCTCACGAGTCGGGGCTTATCGGTGAGGATCCAAGAGGAATTCCCAACAATCTTCTCCCATATATCACCAGAGTTGCGGTTGGAAAGCTGCCTTGCCTTAGCGTGTTTGGCAACGATTATCCCACCCCCGACGGTACAGGTGTGCGCGACTATATTCACGTGGTCGATCTATCCATCGCTCATCTTCGCGCTCTTGAATATACAAAGAGGCTGCGCGGAATTGATTTTATCAACGTGGGTACGGGCAAAGGCTACTCGGTGCTCGATATTGTTAGGGCGTTTGGCGATGCCTGGGGAACACCTATTAGCTATAAAATAGGGGAGAGACGTCCCGGTGACGTGGCTGCAAGCTATGCCGATCCCACGAAGGCGAGGAAGGTTCTCGGCTGGCGCGCAGAGCGTGATCTTGCAAAAATGTGCGAGGACAGCGCGAGATGGGTGAGAACAAACCCCGACGGCTATCCCGAAGAATAAATATATTTGGAATAACCGAAAAAGTTATTCAACTTTTTCTATCGTCGTTTGCTCGACACTCGACGTAGGTAACTACGCCTTCGGTCGCAAACGGCGATTTTTTCTCAAATCTATTTATCCTTTCAAATTAACGAGGAGTAAGAAAATGGAATTAAAGGACAAAAAGCTGTTCCTGCTTGATATGGACGGAACCATCTATCTGGACAACGATCTATTTGACGGAACCATAGATTTTTTAAATAGGGTAAAGGAGAAGGGCGGACGTTATCTGTTCGTCACAAACAACTCTTCAAAGTCCACCGATGCCTACGTTAAGAAGCTTGAGAGCATCGGAATACCCGCTTCAGAGGAGGATTTTCTCACTTCCACAGACGCCACAATTCTTTATATTCAGCAGAAATATCGGGGCAGAAAGTTCTATTGCTTTGGTACGCGCTCATTTTACGAACAGCTGTCGGCGGCGGGTATAGATGTTGTCACAGAGCTTTGCGACGGAGTTGACGGCATCGTTATGGGCAACGACAACGAGCTTAATTTTAAAAAACTGGAGGATGCCTGCAAGCTTCTCCTTAACGATATTATTTATATCGCAACCAATCCCGACTGGGTTTGTCCCACCGCCTTTGGCTACGTTCCGGATTGCGGCTCGGTTGCGGAGATGCTATGGCGCGCTACAGGAAAGCGGCCTCACTTTATCGGCAAGCCGCGTCCTGAGATGCTCACTCTCGCTATGGAAAAGCATGGGTACACCAAGGAGGAGAGCGTTATGATCGGCGACCGGGTTTACACCGATATTGCCTCGGGCTACAACGCGGGCATTGACACCGTTTTCGTCCTCTCGGGTGAGGGCACTATGGCAGATGCCGAGGCGAGCGACACTCCGCCTACCTATATCTTCGAGAATATCAGAGAAGTGTACGAAAAAATTAAATGACAAATGTCAATTAGTGACATACTTTCCGCCCTCCGAGCAAAAGAGGGCGGTTTTTTTATGCAAAATATACAGATTTCAGAATCCTCGCATCCCGAAACTTTGGGAGGGTGGTATACTTACAATCCGAAAAAAACCTGATAGAATAAAAATAAAAACGGCTTCGAGGCATACCCCGAGCCGCATTCTGGAAGGAGAAAAAATGGCAAAAAGAAGAATGTTTTCAATAGCGCTCGTGGAGTCAGACAGCTTTTATGAATTAAGTCCGTTATCACAAGCTCTGTATTTTCATTTGAATCTGAACGCAGATGATGACGGACTCGTTGACAATGTCAGAAGTGTGATGCGAGACCTTAAAGCGTCAAAGAACAATCTTAGTCAGCTGATAGACGGAGGATATTTGATTGAGCTTGATAAAACGGTAATGGCTATCACGCATTGGAACCAGCATAACAGAATCAAGGGGGACAGATACACCAAAACAACTTACAGCGAGCTTATGAGCAACTTGAGACGAGATGAGAATGATAGATATTTCAAGGCTTCAGAGGACTTTTTTGGAAACATTTGTGCTCCACAGGATAGGAAAGGTAAGGATAGTACAGTAGAGGATAGCAAAGCAAAGGAAAGTTTAGCAGAGCATAGGGCAGAAGAGAAAAGAGAAGAAAAGAAATATAATTCTCTCTTTCATACAGACATTCAAACGGCTTCTGCTTCGCAGAATAGCGCTGACGCGACAGCAATTAACGATCTGTCTATTGACTCGCTTACGCTCCAGGCGCTGAAAAATAATATCAGGCTCTATTTTATGAAGAAATATAATACTGTGAACACCTTTGGACTTATTGAGCATTGTGAGGCGAATAATTGGCTCACAGAGGAGGGAAAACCCATCGCAGAGTGCTATAAGGACTACGCTGAGGAATGGATGGCAATGAGGCAACGCAGATAACCTCGACCGGCGAAAAAAACATCACGCACGTACACAGTGTGGGGTGATAAACATTTTGAGTACATACAAGGTGTTTGTTTCGTGCTTTGATTTTAATTCTGCATTTTGCATTCTGAATTCTGCATTAAAAAAGGCGCACCATTCGGCACGCCTTTTATACGGGTAATATTAATTTAAATATTAGATAGAGCCTACGATGTAGGGAGCCATATCAGCTCTCTCCTGAGCGAGTCTCTCTGCCTCTGCAGCAGCCTCTGCCTCGCGCTCAGCTTTCTCAGCCTCTCTCTGTGCCTTCTCAGCAGCTCTTGCCTCTGCTGCAGCAGCTCTCTGCTCAGCCTCAAGAATTGCACGGATGGAAAGAGCAAGCTTTCTGTTCTCGTTGTCGATCTCGATGATCTTAACGTTTACCTCATCGCCAACCTTAAGAACGTCAGCGGGGGAGTTGATTCTCTCGGTAGAGATTCTGGAGATGTGGATAAGACCGTCAACGTCCTCGAATACCTCTGCGAACGCGCCGAAGGGCATAATAGAAACGATCTTTGCGGGAACGATGTCACCCTCGTGATACTGCTGGGTGAACTTGTACCAGGAATCCATATCCTGAGTCTTGTAGCCGAGGGAGATTCTCTTCTTCTCCACGTCAAGCTCCTTAATGTAAACCTTGAGCTCCTGACCTACGGATACAACCTGAGAAGGATGCTTGATTCTCTTCCAGGAGAGCTCGGAGTTGTGAACCATACCGTCAACGCCGCCGATATCAACGAACGCGCCGTAGTTTGCAAGATTCTTAACAACGCCAACGTACTCGTTGCCAACCTCGAGAGTAGACCAGATAGCCTCCTCCTGAGCCTTCTTCTGCTCGTTAAGAATAACCTTGATAGAGCCAAGAGCCTTCTTCTTAGCTACGTCGAACTCGAGAAGTCTTACCTTCTGAGTTGTGCCCACAAGAACAGAGAGGTCACCGCCCTTTGCGATACCGGTCTGAGATGCGGGAATGAACACGGTGTTGCCAAGATAGGAGAGAAGAACACCACCGCGAATAGCGGAAACGATCTTGCCCTCAATGTCGACGTTGTTGTCGAATGCATCCTTGAGAACTACCCAGCTGTTGTCAGCGTCAACTCTCTTCTTAGAAACGGTTGCGATACCCTTGCCGTCCTCAACTCTGATAACGAAGACGTCAACCTGATCGCCAACCTTGAACATTTCGTTAAGCTTTACGTCGGGATCATCAGTAATCTGTTCTTTGGTAAGAACGCCGGTGAACTTAGCACCAAGATCAAGCTTGATCTCGTTCTGGCCGATGGTGAACACGGTACCGGTAACTGTTTCTCCTGTATGTAAAGTTTTGAGTGAGCCTTCCAACATTTGACTAAAGTTTTCCATTGCTTTAAAAACCTCCATTATTATACCGTCAGGCGTGGAAGCACCTGCGGTTATTCCTGCGCATTTTGCGCTGTCAGGAAAATCAGTTGATAATTCCGCCGCCGTCTCAATGCATAAAACCTTGGGGCAGACCTCACGGCAGAGCTGCGCGAGCTTCTGCGTATTCGAGCTGTCCCTACCGCCTATGACGATCATTACGTCGGCTCCTTTGGCTATCTCGATAGCCTCATACTGACGATTTTCAGTGACACTACATATTGTATCAAAAAAAATCGCGTTTGTATATAGTTTTTTTAAAAAATTTTTAATTTGTATAAATTGCAATAAATTCGCCGTCGTTTGAGCGCATAAAATGGGCGTTTTGCCTTGTAAGTCAAGCTCTCGAAGCTCCTCCTCGGAGGAAATTATGCATTTTTCGCCCTTAGCATAGCTAAGAGTTGCCACCGACTCGGGATGAGTTTTCGAGCCGAAGAGAATAAAATAACTGTCCTCACCTGTGTTCTCGGCGGCTATTTTGTGTATTCGCTTCACCGATGGGCAGGTCATATCGAGTATAGTGACATTCGGGTTTTCCGTCTCGATCTGACGAAGAAATGCCTCGTCCTCTACCGACACGCCGTGGGTTCTGATGACGAAGGTAATTTTCTTGCCCTCGTTCCTTTCGACGATATAAGGAACGTCTGGAATATTCACCGAGCGCACGCCGAGATCTGCAAGCGATGAAACGTACATCGTAAAAGCAAGACGGCAAA
>JAFWXZ010000022.1 GCA_017522795.1 Clostridia bacterium
ATGCCGAAATAGAGGAGATACCCCCTGAGGAGCAGAATCCAGATGTGATCAAGATGCGCGAGATGTTCCCCTTCCTAGCCCCTCTCGATCAGCAGAAGCCGGTATCCAAGCCCACCGCAGAGGTGCGTGACGAAATCAGCATTTCCGCCGATCTTGACGAGGACGACATTCCCTTTGACGAGCCTATTCAGGTAAAGATGCCTTCCACCGCGCTCGTTCCCAAGAACGAGTAAAAGGAGGAAAAGAAGAGCAAGAAGCCCGATTATTCGGACTATCGATTCCCGTCGCTCGACTTGCTGGCAAAGGAGACCTCAGCACTTGACGAGAACATCCAAGCGGAAATTCAGGAGAACGCAGATAAGCTTATTGAAACACTGGCATCATTTGGTGTCACCGCCTCTATTAAGGGCGTTGACAGAGGACCGAGAATCACCAGATACGAGGTCGTTCCTGCTAAAGGCGTCAAGGTAAGCCAGATCATGAATCTCCAGGACGATATCGCCCTCAACCTTGCGGCAGGCTCTATCAGAATGGAGGCACCCATCCCCGGTAAGTCGGCGGTGGGTATTGAGATCCCCAATAAAAAATCCAGCATTGTAAGACTTCGCGATCTGCTTGAAACGGCAGATTTCGAGGGCTCGAAATCCAAGACCTTCGTATGTATCGGTCGCGACGTTGCAGGTCAGCCCGTGTTCGGTGATCTTGCAAAGATGCCCCATCTGCTTATCGCGGGTGCTACCGGTATGGGTAAGTCGGTTTGTATCAACTCTCTGCTTATCAGCGTGCTTTACAAGGCGCGCCCCGACGAGGTCAAGCTTATTATGATCGACCCGAAGCAGGTTGAATTTACTATGTACAACGGTATTCCTCACCTTCTCGTTCCCGTAGTATCTGATCCCAAGCAGGCCGCAGGCGCTCTTATGTGGGCGGTTGAGGAGATGGATCGCAGATTTGATACCATGAAGGCATTTGCTGTAAGAAACGTGGATGCGTATAACGAAAAGGTTGAGAAGGATCGCTCTCTCGGAGAGCCCCTTTCCAAGATCATTATCGTTATCGACGAGTTTGCAGACCTTATGCTTCAGGTAAAGGATCCCGTAGAGTCGCTGGTAATGCGAATCGCGCAGAAGGCGAGAGCCGCGGGCATCCATCTGGTAATCGGTACACAGCGTCCTTCTGTAAACGTTATTACCGGTGTTATTAAGGCTAACGTTCCCTCCCGTATCTCCTGTAAGGTAATGTCGAACGTAGACTCCAAGACAGTCCTTGACTCCGGCGGAGCTGAAAAGTTGCTTGACAAGGGTGACTCACTCTATGCTCCCTCCGGCTCTCCCAAGCCCCACAGAGTACAGTGCGCATTCGTAGCAGACGGCGAGGTTGAGGCAATTATGGACTACTTAAGACAGTATAGCAACGGAGACACCTACGATTCCACCGTTATGGAGGATATCGAGCGCGCGGCGCAGAAGTGCAACAAGAAGGGTGGCGGCAGCGACCGCGATGACTCTGATGCAGACAGCGGCAGCGGTGAGGGCTATCTCAACGACAGGCAGTTCCTCGATGCTGTCGAGGTTGCTGTAAATTCGAGAAAGATCTCTACCTCTCTTATTCAGAGAAAGCTCTCTATCGGCTACGGTAAGGCGGCAAAGTTCATTGACATCATGGAGGATATGGGCATTGTCGGAGAGGCTAACGGACAGAGACCCCGAGAGGTTCTTCTCACTCCCGATGAGTGGCGCGAGAAGCTGGCGAGAGCATCGCTTGATTAATACAAAAAAACGAAAGAAATTCGTGCCGTAGAAATATGGCACGAATTTCAAAAAAGGCTATTCATGAGGTGTCACAAATGATTTTGGTTCTTTTGGCAAACGGCTTTGAGGAAATAGAGGCGCTAACCCCCATTGATATGTTAAGACGCGCAGGCGCAGAAGTAAAGACCGTAGGTATAAACGGTAAAACCGCCACAGGCGCACACGGAATATGTGTCGTCTGTGACGCCGAGCCTGATGAAATAGAACTCTCAGACGTAAGTATGGTAATTTTACCCGGCGGAATGCCCGGCGCTACAAATCTGGATGCCTCCCCCTTTACCGACAAGGTAATTGAGGCTGTAAATAAAAACGGCGGCAGACTTGCGGCAATTTGCGCAGCTCCCCTAGTGCTTGGAAGACGCGGTATTCTCTCGGGCAAGTCGGCTACCTGCTACCCCGGTTTTGAGAACGAGCTTTTGGGTGCTAACGTTGTTATGGAGTCGGTTGTCACCGACGGAAATATTACTACCGCAAGAGGTATGGGCGTTGCACTGAAATTTGCAAAAGAGCTTATATCTCTCACAGTCGGAGAAAAAATAGCTGCCGAAATTTCGGCAGCTATATGCGAAGAATAATTAGCAAAATTTAAATTTCGGAGATATTTTATGGCAGTATTACTCAAGCAAAGACATATAGCCTACAGATGCCCTGACTGCGGCAGCGCGATAGTAGGTCTTGTAGGCAGGTTTGCCCTCTCGGCAAATATGATCAGACTCAAGTGCTCCTGCGGCAGCGATCACTCGCTGGACACCACCCTTTCCTCGGGAGAGAAGCTGCGTCTATCAGTCCCCTGCTTATTCTGCAAGCAGAACCATTCCTACGTTGTCAGCGAGTCGCTGTTTTTCGACAAGGATAAGTTTCTGCTTAATTGTCCCTATGCGGGAATGGACATCGCCTTCATCGGTGATGAGGAGGCGGTAAATAACGAGATTGAACGCACGGGAGAGGAGCTATCTGCCCTGCTAAAGAATCTGGAGGCAGAGGAGCTTGCCGACATACAACCACAAGAAATGAGCGACGAGGAGATACTCCCCGATCCTGCGGTATACGACACCCTTCGCTTTATCGTAAAGGATCTTGAGGAGGAGGGCAAGGTAAGCTGTCCCTGCGGCGAGGGCCCCTACGATCTTCGATTCACCGCCGAGGGTATGCAGGTGTGGTGCGAAAATTGCGGTGCGAGCCACGATTTCCCCGTTTCCTCCCCTACAATTGCCGAGGAATATCTCTCGCTTGACGAGATCAAATTAAAGTAATCCGTAATATTTCAGTATACCTCTGTACACTCCCGTGGCAAATAGATAGGGAGAGTTTGCCAGCAGGTCAGCATCGTATGGGTTGCTGATAAATCCCATCTCCACAAGGACGGCGGGCATCGAAGTTTCCTTTAATACATAAAGACCCGGGCGGTAAACGATACCGCGGTTGCGCAAACCTGTGGTAAGCGTCAGTTGCTCCAGAATATTGGTTGCAAGGGCATTTGCCACAGTTGCTCTGGGGCCGTAAACCAGCGCCTCGTTCCCCGTTGCGTTGGCATTCTCGGCGGCGTTGTTGTGCAGAGAGATAAAAATATCGGCAGGCCAGGAATTTGCCTGTCTTACCCTTTCCACAAGGCTGGTAGAATTACTTGTACCAAGGATAGTTTCGGGAGTGGGGCGTGAGAGTCTCGGCGTAAACTCGGGATTTGTCAAGAGAAGGTTATAGAGCCGTCTGCCTATCTCGTAGGTTATGTCCTGCTCAAAATAGCCGTTTCCCTCGGCGCCCGTGTTAAAGCCCGACGGATTATGTCCCTGGTCTATATATACTTTTATTGGCATATAAGCCTCCTTAGGTTTATTTTTGTTCCTTTTTAGTTTATGCAAAGGAAAATTTTTTGTTATGAGTGAAATGAGAAGAATGCTCAGCTACGTCAGGCGGGCGGTGGATGATTACGAGATGATCGAGGAGGGCGACAGAATTGCCGTCGGTATCTCGGGCGGTAAGGATTCGCTCTGCCTTTTGGAAACGCTGGCCGCAATGCGCCGCTTTTATCCGAAGCACTACGATATAGTTGCCATCACCGTCGATATGGGCTTTGATGGCAGCGACTATTCGGAGATAGAGGAGTTCTGCCGCAGAATAAACGTCAAATACGTAATAGAGCGCACAGATATTGCCAAGATCGTTTTTGATATAAGAAAAGAACCGAACCCCTGCTCGCTGTGCGCAAAGCTGAGGCGCGGGTCACTTCATTCGGCAGCGCAGGCAGAAAATTGCAACAAGGTTGCCCTCGGTCACCACTTTGACGACGCGGTGGAGACATTTATGATGAATATGTTCTTCGAGGGACGGCTTGGCTGCTTCTCGCCTAAGTCGTATTTATCAAATAGAAAGCTTGGGCTTATTCGTCCCCTGCTCTACGCGACCGAGAAGGACGTGCAGTACTTTACCAACAGACGCAAGCTGCCTGTGGTAAAGAGCCTCTGTCCCGAGGATCACGCCACCGAACGCGAGAAAATGAAAAAACTCCTTGCTGAGCTGGAAAAAAACAACAAGGGGCTACGACACAGGATATTTAACGCTATGTGCAAGGGCGAGATTGACGGCTTCAGGATAATTGAGCCGAAGCCACGCGAAAAGTCAAATAAAAAAGCGACCGAATGATCGGTCGCTTTTTGCGTTATTTAGTCTGCGGATTTGGTAAGAGTAATGGTTGCCACGCCATCTACGAAGTCGTAGTAAGCATCCTCATTCTCAACGGTGTAGCCTTCGGGAAGCTCGGTGAGCTGCGCGTGGAAGTCGCCCTCCTCGTACGCATACTCCGCCTCGCCCTGTGCGTTGGTGGTGATAGACTTGCGGCAGGTGCCTGTGGTATCACACATCTGAACGCGAACGTTCGCGATAGGATTGCCCTTCTCGTCGACAACCTTGATCACGAAGGGGTCTCCCTCTGCTACAGCCTTAGTAAGAACAACGGAAAGAGTGCCGTCCTCGCCGAAGCTCTGCGCTACGCCAAGCTTATCGTACTCGTAGCCTTTGGGAACAGTGGTGACGGTTGCGGTAAGCTCCTTGTCGGTGGTGAAGGTAGCCTTGCCATCCTTATCGGTGAGATAAGGAACAGGATTGCTTCCCTTAGGGCTGAAAGTGATGACAGCGCCCTTGATAGCCTTGCCGTCGGCATCCTTTACGGTGACGGTGTAGGTCACCTTGGTTTCCTTGTTTGTATCATCGTTGTTATCTTCCCCATCATTGCAGGAGAAAAGGAAGAGTGACATTGACATAAGCATTGTCACAGCTAAAATCAAGCATATAATTTTTTTCATATTATCCTCCAAAAGATTGTTTGCTACTATATTATATCATAACTCTTTTTTATTTTCAAGTAAAAAAGGTAAATTATCTGTAAAAGTACGAAAAGTGGGATTTTGTAGGTTTTTCACAAAATTTTATGCAATTTTTTTATTTTTAGTCAAAGGAGAAAAACAGAGCAAGAGGGAGCATTTGGGAGAAAAAACGAGGACTCGTTTTCTAAATTAATTTTTTCAAAAAAACTTTCAAAAAAGCATTGACTTTTGTAGGTTGTTGTGCTATAATAAACAAGCTTGAAAAAAGTATCAAAATTTTGGAGGAAATACAAATGTCCACATTTATGGCAAACGCACAGAACATCGAGCGTAAGTGGTACGTTATCGATGCAGCAGGTCAGCCTCTTGGTAGAACTGCTGTTAAGGCTGCGAACATTCTTCGCGGCAAGCACAGACCTGAGTTTACTCCTCACGCTGATTGCGGCGAGTTCGTTATCATCATCAATGCTGATAAGGCTGTTCTCACCGGTAAGAAGCTTGAGCAGAAGTACTACCGTCATCATTCCGGTTATATCGGCGGCCTTAAGGAAGTTCAGTACAAAACCCTTATGGCAACCCGTCCCGAGAAGGCTATGGAGCTGGCAGTTAAGGGAATGCTTCCCCACAACTCTATCGGCGCAAAGTCCTTCACTCGCCTTCACGTATATGCAGGCGCAGAACACAAGCAGCAGGCTCAGCAGCCTATTGCTATCGACTAATAAGGGAGGTAAGTGAGAATGTATACAAGTGCTAAGCCCTATTTCTACGGAACAGGCAGAAGAAAGAAGTCCGTTGCAAGAGTACGCCTTTACCCCGGTACCGGCGCCATCACCATCAACGGCAGAGATATCAGCGATTACTTTGGTCTTGACACCATGAAGCTTATCGTTAACCAGCCCTTCGGCGTTACCGATACCGTTGGCAAGTTTGACGTTGTTGTAAACGTTAACGGCGGTGGCTTCTCCGGTCAGGCAGGTGCGATCCGTCACGGCGTTGCTCGTGCGCTTCTCTCCGCAGACGAGAACTACAAGCCCCTTCTCAAGAAGGCTGGCTTCCTCACCAGAGATCCTCGTATGAAGGAAAGAAAGAAGTACGGACTCAAGGGCGCAAGACGTGCTCCTCAGTTCAGCAAGAGATAAAAACCGTTTGGTATTTTCAAACAAGAGCTTTGTTTATGCAAGGCTCTTGTTTTTTTGATATGTTGGTTTTTATCTCGCTGAACTGAGGTTGACAAAGGTCAAGCCTTTGTCATTCGGACTAAAAACAACACTCAGTTGTTTTTGCGGCTTCGCCGCCGTCCTCACAGTTCACGAAGAGTTCCCCGCTATGCAAATGATTTTCTTAACATAAGTCAAATATATTTTACAAGAACTCTGTGCAAACAGGGTTCTTGTTTTTTTGACTTATCGATGAGAGAACTGATTTTTGACTTACCTCACTCGAACATAGGTTGACAAAGGGCAAGCCTTTGTCATTCTTCCCCGCCCTCTACTCTTGAAACAAAGTCGCACTACTCGTCTCGATACACTCGACTCCTATTGCTTCTTGTTTCTGCGCATTCGCTACTCGCTGCGGCTCGGTAACTCCTCGGGTCTGACAGTCCACTGGACTGTCATTCAATACCTCGGAGCCGCTTCGCTACGATAAAAACAGTTCTCAACTGTTTTTATCTGCTCACAGTTCACGAAGAGATAATCGAAAGTTCATAACGAAATGCAATTCATAAGTTCCCTGCCCTTAACCTAAACGGTTTTCGGGGTGTTTTTTTACATTTTTATTGACAAAACATACAAAGTATGATATTATGAAGGTGCTACACAATTTTATATTTTCGAGGTGGCATACGTTGGTAAAAGCGTAGGCTTTGCTTGTCATATCCATCTCGATGTGAAATTGTGTAGCAACAATGAGCGAAGCTACGTTTTTCGGTGCGTGGCTTCGGCTGCGCACTTTTTTACTAATTTATTCTTTTTCTTTGTGAAAGGAGTCTTAAGATGAAGAAAACAATTTGCTTAACATTGATCGTACTTGCTATCGTTAGCTGCTTGACCGCTTGCAATTTTACCGCAAACAGCTTAAAAGATCAAGCAGAGTCTACGCCAAAGGTTGAAAAGATGCTGACTGCCTTAACAAGCGGTAATGCTTCAGATGCTAAAGCATTGTTGCACCCCCACGCTAACACGGATTCAGGAAATTCAATAAATCAAATGATCAAATATCTTAATGGTAGAAAGGTTAGCTCTATTGAACTTACCGGTGTAAATTTTTCCTCATCAATTGGAACCTCCGGTCAAATGAAGCAGGAGCAAGCAACCTATAAAGTTTCCCTAAATAACACTGAAACAATATACATAACTGCAGTTCATTTGACGAATAATGCTGGAAATGGATTTATCTCCTTCCAGCTTGTGCTTGGGGTAGTTTAGCAACTGATCTATAAACCTGAATTGTTAAGCGTTGGTGTGATTTTGGTTCAAATTTGGTGCAACACTTTATCTTAGCGTACTCACGATATTTATGATTTAATGATCGTTTTTTGAGGTGAAATGATTATATGGATAAAAAAAGAGTTATAGGAGTTAAATCGTACAAGTTTATATTGTTAGAATCCATATCATTTGTTGTGTGCTTGTTTTTTTCTGCATTGTTTTTATGTGATTATATTAAGAGTAAAAGAATTGTTTGTTTGATATTTGGACTATTAATGTTGATTTGTCTCATATTCATATTATATTTGTTAATTAATGCAGTTTCAAGGCCAAAAAACATTATCGAAGCGGATGCAAAAGGGGTTTATTTAAATTACAACAAAAGCAAAACCGTGTATATTTTATTTAAGGACATAGATAATACTTTTTCTAATAAAGTATCTGCTTCGCATGGTAAAATATATTTGTTTGGAAACTTAGAAATTAAAACAAAAGACAAAACATATAAAATAGGAATAATTGATAACGTTGACGAAGTATCGAAATATATTTATTCTAAAATAGCATGGAAATTCAAATATTAAGGTATTAGGTAATTTCATTTTTTTGAACTGAATAAGCGTTAAACGTTGGTGTGATTTTTGGTACAAATTTGGTGCAACACATTACGCAACAATAATTTAAAACCACGTATTTTATGAGGAATATAATATGCAAATAAAAGAAATGAATGTAGAGGATATTGATTTGGTTCTTCCTCTTTACTTGGAATATTACAACAAGCACGAGGGTGGCTGCTGGACAGAGGCAACTGCAAAAAAGAGAATTAAACAGGTGATGACTATTGATGATTCCTTCTCCTTAATTATGAAGGATGACGACGGTAATGTGTACGGATTTGTTATGGGATATTTCAAGCAATACGATGATATTGTGGGATATACGTTAGAGGAGATTATTATTGCGTATCAATATCAAAACCAAGGCTTAGGAAGTAAGCTTCTTGCCGCGCTTGAAGCAAAAGTAAAGGAAGCAGGAGCGTCTTGTGTCGAGCTTCAAGCAGTTAATGACGAAATGCATGAGAAGTATTATGGAAAAGCGGGATATTCGGATGCAAAGAACTTTGTTATGAAGGTGAAATGGTTTGAATGACGAATTCAAATTTACGAGTCAATTAATTCCAACGTAAGGGAGGCGAGATGCCTCCCTTTTTGTTTGGCGAGGGTATCCCCTGCTCTACGATGATTTATGAAAAAATATTTACAAACCGATGCGGTTGTGATATAATAAAGATGGTTAAAAAACAATCTGAATCCGTGAAAAATGAGGATGCGTCATTTATGAAAAAGATACTGTTATGGATATTGATGCTATCATTGCTGACTGCGCTTTGCTCTTGCGATGAGTATGTAAGCTCGTATAATGCGATCGGCCTTGTGAGAAGTCAAACCTCGCATAGCTGTGAGACATCCTTCTACTCACTTGAGGGGCAGTTAGTATTTAAAATAAAAAAGTCCGATAGGGGAGCCGAGGGAAATATTGCCTATTCCATACAGGTTGACGAGGGCGAAATAGGCCTATATTACGATATTTACGGTGTAAAGGAAGAGCTGGCTCACGTTAAATCGGGTGAATCTGTTGACGATCTCGGTGGATACGTAGAGGGCGGTAAAACGGTCTACATTATTATCGAAGCGAAAGAACACGCGCGGGGTAAGGTTTCCGTTGAGCTTGATCACTGACTTTTATGAGGTAATTATGTCGAGCAGTAAGGAGTATTTGGATTTTGTTTTGGAGACGTGCGGCGGGCTATGTGCACGCGCTATGATGGGTGAGTACGTGCTTTACTACGGTGGCAAGGTGGTTGGCGGTATATATGACAACCGTCTGCTTGTAAAGGCGGTGCCGTCGGCGGTGGCAATGCTGCCCGATGCGCCGAGGGAGCTTCCCTACGAGGGCGCAAAGGAGATGCTGTTGGTCGAGGAGGTTGAGGACAGAGAGCTTCTCACAAGGCTGTTCTCTGCTATGTATGAAGAGCTGCCAGAGCCGAAGAAAAAATAAACAAAGCCGATGAATTTAATTTTGATTTCTAAAAGGAGAGGTAAGTAAAATGGCTAAGAAAAAAAGATTTATCAAAACGTACAGTCAGGATATGGGATCTACCATAATTCTGGTTGACCGAGAGACGGGTGTTAATTACATTTTCTCCTCCAGCGGTTATGCGGGAGGTATGACCGTTCTGCTCGGTAAAGACGGCAAGCCTGTTATCACACCTGTCACAGAGGAATAATTTATGGAAAAGATACGATATTATTGGGATACGCAAAATGGCTTTTTGCTGGCTTATGAGAGATCAACCGAGTTTTTTGTAAAGTTCATTTCATCTAGGGGCAGGTGGGAGGACTGTGAAATTTCCTTTATGCAATTTATGCACGATTACAGCTTCAGGGAGATCTCGGCAAATGAGGCTATGGAAAAGGCGGGCGGATGCTTGCCCGAGGATAATTACATGGAATACGTAGCTATGCTTGATAGCAACTTGGGCCGGTGATGCTAATATAAAATAAAGGGAGGCGCACACTTCCCTTTTTTCTTTTCGGTTAGAAAAAATAGGCTTATATATTTACTTTTATTTTTCGGTGTGGTATAATCAAATAAACTTTCTTTTATTTGCGAGGTCAAGGATATATGAATGCTGACTTTAAGATAGATGGCTTGGTGCTGGAGAGCGAGAGACTGATTTTACGTCCGTTCTGCTCCGAGGATCTTGAGGATTTTTACGAATACGCATCGGTAGAGGGTGTTGGCGAGATGGCAGGCTGGCGACATCACGAAAGCAAGGAAAAAAGCAAGGAAATTCTTCAGATGTTTATTGATGAAGACAAGGTTTTTGCCCTTGTTTTAAAGGATAGCGGTAAGGTTATAGGCTCTCTTGGTATTGAAAAATACGGTCTTGAGGACAAGCTTACCGAGTTCGACGGTTATCTCGGCCGCGAGATAGGCTACGTGCTGTCAAAGGCTTACTGGGGCAAGGGGCTTATGCCCGAGGCTGTTAGTGCCGTGATAGACTATCTGTTCGGTGTTATAGATCTTGACTTTCTGACCTGTGGATATTTTGACTTTAACTCTCAGTCAAGGAGAGTGCAGGAGAAATGCGGTTTTAAGCCATACCGCCGACTCCAAATGGAAACAAGCATGGGAACAAGCGAGACCGGTGTTCTCAATCTACTTATCAATCCGAGAAAGGATATAGAATTTATCTTTTCCCACCCTGAAACGTTGATTTACAGTGAATAATCAGACCAATAAAAGATAAAGCGAGGAAAATATATATGAAATGTCCATACTGCGGTAGCGAGCATATTGAAGTAGGTATTGCCTGGGGAAAGTCCGCTGAGACAGGAAGCGTCGGTCTGAAGTTTAGTGCCGGCGGCGGTTTCTTTTCTTACGTGAACGTGGCGCAGGTATACTCCGACCTATGCCTTGACTGCAAGAGTATTCTGCGAACCTACATAAAGGAGGATACCGACAAGGACTGGTATCATCTCTGCGACAATTACGGTATGAAGTAAGGGACTATTATCGAGGTTGAAAAATGGACGAACAAATTAAGGCGATTTTAGATAAGCATTCCACCGAGATCACCGAGCTATTTATAAAGCTGAGAGAGATAATTTATCGTGTGTCAGAGCCGACGGAGACTCTGTGGGCGAGGCTGCCAAGCTATTGTGTCAGAGAGAGATTTGTAAGGCTGATTCCCTTCGGAGATCATATAAATATTGAAGCGGTGGCGGTGAAGGATCACACAGAGGAGCTTCACGGCTACAAGATAACTCCCAAGGGTATGCTACAGATATTCGTCGGACAGGAAGCGCCGACGGAAATACTGAGGGAAATATTCAAGGAAACGTTAGGATGAGGATATGGTAGGACATAACGAGATAAGGCTATCGCTTCGTGACGAGGAATGGCCATACACGTACACAAATCACGACAGGAATATCGTGAGGGGTATAGTATATGATGACGAGGGATATTTCTACTTTGTCAGGGCTGACCGCGACGATGATTTCGGCAGGGCGAAGGTGATTGAGACCGCGGGAGGCGGTGTCGAGGGCGGCGAGGAACTGTCTATTGCTATAAAACGCGAGCTGCTTGAGGAACTGGGCACAGAAGTTGAGGTTATTTGCAAAATAGGTGTGGTGGACGATTATTACAATCTGATACACAGGCATAATATAAACAATTATTATCTCTGCCGCGTTTTATCCTTTGGAGAGAGGCATCTTACCGAGGATGAGATAAGAAAATGGCATTTATCCACACTAAAGCTAAGATTTGACGAGGCGGTAGCGGAGTATGAGAGCAACCGAAACTCGATGCTAGGAAGAATTATAACGAACAGAGAGCTGCCCATACTGATGCGGGCAAAGGAAATACTTGATAAGGAGAAATCAAATGACAATCAATGAATATCAGGAGTTAGCAATGAGAACGGTCAACCCCGACCTTGACAAAAATCAAATGCTTATCAACAGCGTTATGGGACTGTGCGGCGAGTCGGGCGAGGCTATTGATATTGTTAAAAAGTGGTATGCTCACGGTCACGAGCTTGATAGAGAACATTTAAAGAAGGAGCTTGGCGACATTGCCTGGTACCTTGCAGAGGCGGCGACCGCGCTTGAAATTGAACTTTCCGATGTTTTGGAAGCGAATATCGAAAAGCTTAAAAAAAGATACCCCGAGGGGTTTGAAACTCAGAAATCGGTTGAGAGAGCCGAGGGAGATATATAATTTTTGTGTATTTGTAAATAAAAGCGTACAAAATCAACATTTTTGATGCACCGCTGGTTGAATAATCCCTACTCAACCAACGGTGTGTTTACTTTTAGTGCTTTGTCGGATATACTGTAGACGTAGCCGTAAGATAGTTGAACTCATAAGCCCTACGGCTAAGCTGATGAGAGGAGAATTCAGTATGGATCAAGTAAAAATAGGAAAATTTATTGCCGAGCGCAGACGGGAGATAGGCCTGACCCAAATGCAGCTTGGCGAGATGCTCGGAATTACCGACCGAGCGGTATCAAAATGGGAGAGAGGAAGATCGCTTCCCGACTCCTCTATAATGCTGGAGCTGTGCAGGATTCTAAAGATCAGCGTAAACGATTTACTTAGTGGGGAGGTAATTACAATGGATAATTACAATGAAAAATTAGAAAACAACCTTATTGAAATGGCAAGACGAAAGGAAGAAGCAGACAAAATGCTGCTTCGCCTTGAGACTATGACGGGCTTTGTCTGCATCGGATTAATGCTTGTGCTGTGTTTATTAGCTTCTTTCGTAGAAATGGAAGAATGGTTGAGAATCGTCCTTATCCTTGTCGGTCTTTTGCCTGTTATCGTGGCAATGCCCTTTATGATCAAGATCGAGCAGACGGCAGGATATTACGTGTGCCGAAAATGCGGACACAGACATATTCCCTCATACAGCAGTGTGTTTATGTCGATGCATTACGGCAGAACGAGATATATGAGATGCCCGAGGTGCGAAAAGTGTTCCTGGCAGAGAAAGGTTATTTCAAAGGATTGATCGGATTGTTTTTTTGAGGTAAAATATGAAGGCTTTCATTAAATCATATTGGAAAACGCTTTTGTTCTTTGGGATGATGGGTCTTGTGGGCGGTTTCTTTACAGGACTGTTCATTATGGATAGCTATCCTGTCAATATACAACAGCAGCTTATTAATGAGCTGAACACAAGCGGACTTGGTGTATTTCCACCGCATATAGTTTTAGGTGTCGTTTCGGCAATACAAGCTACTATTTACGGCGTTGTGCTCGGTGCAATCGGCATTTGGCTCGGTAAGAAAACAGGACTTTGGAAGGATGAGCGGACTATAACCAAAAGGCCGTTGTTGATTTCTATTATAATTTCTGTGCTTGGCGGCCTTGCGATGATTTTACCCGATATGCTGTTCTTTGGGAAGTGTTCGGATGTAATTATGGACTCCTATGCCACAAAGCCCACAATTCCCTACATACTGGCAACGGTAACGTACGGCGCAGTGATAGAGGAAGTGATGCTCAGACTTTTCTGGCTGTCGCTGATCGCATTTGCTCTTCATAAGCTCTTTGGTAGGAAAAATGAAGCACCGACGGTGGCGATTCTGATAATCGCAAACCTGATTGCAGCAATTTTATTCGCCGTAAGTCATCTGCCTGCAACCGAACAAATGTTAGGTTTAACACCGATGCTTGTCTTCAGATGCTTCCTTTTAAACGGGGGCTTCGGTCTGATGTTTGGCTGGTTATACAGAAAATACGGCTTGCGATACGCTATGATCGCTCACGGCGGATGCCATATCGTATCAAAGCTGATTTGGATTTTGTTTATATAAATTTCTTAAAAGGGTAGAGATTTTTTCTCTACCTTTTTTATATATAAAAAGTAGAGGGCGGCTTCTTTACATTTTTCCTGATATGTGGTATAATTGGTTAAAAGAATTTTCGAGGTGACAAAATGAGCTTTGACGTTAATGCTTTAGGTTGGACGAGAGAGCCGAAGGAGTACTCTATAAATGAAAACAAAATTGAGATAATTACCGAACCACATACCGATCTGTGGCAGAGGACCTACTATCATTTCAGAAACGACAATGCCCCTGCCCTGCAGATGGAGAGCGAGGAGCGCTTTTTCTCCTTTACGGTCAAGACCGAGTTTGAGAGCAAATGCAGATTTGATCAGTGTGGCATAATTATGTACCTTGACAGTGAGAACTGGCTGAAGGCGTCTATTGAGTATGAAAACGAGCATTTTCAGCATCTCGGTAGCGTTGTGACGAACAACGGCTACTCCGATTGGGCGACCACC
>JAFWXZ010000023.1 GCA_017522795.1 Clostridia bacterium
CAACTCTTCGCTTGCCCTCGTTGGTATGACCGAGTATGCGCGCCACGCGCCTCACAAGCTCTCCGGTGGACAGAAGCAACGCGTTGCGATCGCAGGCATCATCGCTATGAAGCCTCAGGTTATTATCTTTGACGAGTCCACCGCTATGCTTGATCCTCAGGGCAGACGTGAGGTTGTAGATATTATGGAGCGACTTAACAGAGAAGAGGGGATAACCGTTCTTAATATTACTCACTATATGGAGGAGGCTGCGAGAGCCGACCGCGTTATCGTTATCAATGATGGCAAAATTGCTCTTGACGGAACTCCCAGAGAGGTGTTCAGTCAGGTTGACAAGCTTCGCGCTATGGGACTTGAAGCGCCCCAGGGCAATGAGCTTGTGCTTGAGTTGAAAAAGGCAGGACTTAAAATTGACGGTGAGTCTCTAACCGAGGCGGAGTGTGTTGAAACACTCTATAAACTTCTTTCGTAAGACGAGGAAAGCAAAAAATGAATGATATTCTCAGAATAGAAAACCTTTCCTACGTTTACGGAAAGGGAACACCCTTTGAAAAGGTTGCACTCGATAACGTAAGCGTGTCCTTTGAAAAGGGAAAGATCACAGGACTTATCGGACATACGGGCTCCGGTAAATCCACACTTGTAAATTTACTTAACGGACTGCTAAAGCCTACCTCGGGGAAGGTCTATCTTGACGGCAAGGATATTTGGGAGAATCCCAAGGAAATATCCAAGATCAGATTCAGAGTTGGCCTTGTAATGCAGTATCCCGAGTATCAGCTTTTTGATGAAACCGTAAGAGCTGACATTGGCTTTGCTCCACGCAACCTTGGACTATCGGATGAGGAGATCGAGGAGCGGGTTAATTTGGCTGCACGATTTGCAGGTATCGGTGCTGATATGCTTGATAAATCTCCCTTTGAGCTTTCGGGAGGACAGAAGCGCCGCGTCGCTATTGCGGGTATTATCGCTATGCGCCCTGACGTTCTTGTTCTTGACGAGCCCGCAGCAGGTCTTGACCCTCGCGGCAGACGTGAGATCCTCGGCAGCCTTCGCAACTATGCCGAGAGCATGAATGCTTCTGTAATCCTTGTCAGTCACTCTATGGAGGATATGGCGCATTATTGCGACAACGTAGTTGTAATGAATTCTGCCAAGGTTTATCGTACGGGAACTGTAAAAGAGATCTTCTCTGAGGCTGATGCGCTTATATCCGTCGGACTCGATGTTCCTATGATCTCTCGCGTTGCAGGCGAGCTTGTAAAGCGCGGAATTGACCTCAAGGGCGAGCTATACACCGTTGAGGGAGTTAAGGCGGCAATACTTGAATACGTAAAGGAGGGTGGAAGATGATTTCTGATATTACCCTCGGTCAATTTTTCCCTGGATACTCACCTATACACAGGCTTGATCCCAGGACAAAGATCATTCTTGCAACGTTGTTTATCATAGCTGTATTCGTGGCGGTAAATCCCGTAAGCTTCCTTTTGCTTACCGTGCTTACACTTGTGCTTATTGCTATTAGCCGTATTTCCTTTAAGGTGATATTGAAAAGCATAAAGCCTATAGTTTTTATTCTACTTTTCACGGCTCTTATTAATATCTTTATGACCAAGGGCGAGGGAACACCTCTCTTGTCATTTTGGATCATAAATATTTATGAGGAGGGTATTGCCAGGGCGGTTATGATGGCGCTTCGCGTTATTATTCTCATCGTGGGTACCAGTATTCTCCTAACCTATACCACGTCACCTATTTCTCTGACAGACGGTCTTGAGTCGCTTCTTTCTCCACTGAAGAAAATAAACGTACCAGTCCACACCTTTGCAATGATGATGTCTATTGCGCTCAGATTTATCCCCACTCTCGTGGAGGAGACCGAGAAGATTATGAACGCGCAGAAATCCCGCGGAGCAGACTTTACCTCGGGTAGTCTCGTTCAGCGCGCAAAGGCGCTTATTCCTCTCCTGGTTCCGCTGTTCGTATCCTCGTTCAAGCGCGCAGAGGAGCTGGCAACAGCTATGGAGTGCCGCTGTTACCGTGGCGATAAAAACAGGACGAAGCTTGTAAAGCTTGAATATCACCGCCTTGATTTTGCATTTATGGCAATCTTTGCGCTTATGCTTGCAGGAATTATCTGCCTTGCGATTTTGCCTTATAAATTTGAGTCCTTCGGTATAATTTATAATTTGCTGTTCTATAAGGTGTAAGGTGGCTGTATGAAATATTTTGCAAAGATAAGATATCTTGGCACTGCCTTTCACGGTTTTCAGGTACAGCCGGGGCTTCGTACCGTTCAGGGCGAGCTTAACGCCGCTTTGAATCAGGCGTTTGGACTTCCATGCAGAGTGACAGGATGTAGCCGCACTGACGCAGGTGTTCATGCTAACGAGTTTTGCCTCACCGTCGAATGTGACGGAGGAACTATCCCCGCAGACAAGCTGCCTATTGCGGTAGCACGCTTTCTGCCGACCGATCTTTCACTTTTTTATGCAGAGGAATGCTCGCAGGATTTTCATCCCCGCTATGACGTAAGGGAAAAGGAATATCTGTACAGGATAATCAACAGACCTATATACGATCCGTTTGACTTTGGCAGAG
>JAFWXZ010000024.1 GCA_017522795.1 Clostridia bacterium
CCAGCGTTAATCCTGAGCCAGGATCAAACTCTCTAAAAAATGTTTATCTAAATCCCTGAGTTTCCTCAGTGACCTAAATCCTTTTTCAGAGCTATCTTAATCTAGCTTCTTCTTACTTTTGAGTTTTTTTCTCAATGTGTTTTGACAAGAACTTACACCGTTTCGGAGTCTCCCCCGAAACACAATGTTTTCTCATTTTCTTGTTGTTCAATTTTCAATGATCAAGTGCTCGTTTGTCACAAGCTTTTCTATTATACAACATCGTTCCGAAAAAGTCAAGAGATTTTTTTCTTTTTTTTAGTTTTTTTATGCTTTTTTCGGTTTTGATTACTTTTACATAAAAATAACACGTATGATTTGTTTATAATGCACAACAAGAAAAGTGGATTTGTCGAAAGGCGAAAAAAATAGTCTAAATGAAATTTAAAAAAATTAATATTTTTTCATTTTAACTATTGAAAAATATATATTTATATGTTATAATATTTTCGAATAAAAATCTTTTGAAGAGGATTTACTATAATGACAGTAGGAGATATCACCAATATGGCTTCCGGCATTATGCCCGAGCTTCCTTCCAGCGGCGACATTTTCGCTATGCTTGAAGAAAAAATAATAAGCCTTCTTCCCGCGGGGATTCTGACTTTCTATGAGAGCAACAAAACCCTGTTCCTTCTTGGCTCTATTTGCGTGCTTTTACTTCTCGCAGTTCAGGGATATAAGCTTTTTAAGATGCTTATGTATGCAGGAAGTGCTTTCCTGTTCGCATATATCGGATTGAATTTCCTTGCGCCCAAGATCCCTGCAAATATTCTTTCCTTTGTGCCACAGAGCGTAAAGGCGGATATGCTTGTTGCGATTCTTTGCGCGCTTATCGCAGTATTCCTTACACGCTGCGCATACAACTTTATGATAATGCTTCTCGGTGGTGTTGCAGGCTACTTCCTCGGCGCGAAGGTTCTTTACGGAATGCTTATTGAGCACTTCCATACCCTTGAGTTCTTGAAGTTTGACTTCGTTCCCCACGTTGTAGGCGGTGTGATCGCGGTAATTTTTGCTATCCTCTTCATTCTTCTCTTCAAGCACCTGTTTATGCTCATCTCCTCCTTCGGCGGCTCGGTTGCTGCAGGACTTATTCTTCAGTCCTTGGTTATGCCCGATGGCGGTACTCCCATCAAGATCGCTTTCGCAGTTCTCGGTGGCGCTTTTGGTATCTACTGCATAGTACACCAGTATAAAGAAGAAGAAAAGGATATGGAGATCGTATTCTAATTAAATAATTACAGAGCAAGGCTTTTGGCCTTGCTCTTTTTTTTACATTTATAAACGAATTTCTGCCGTTACGTTAGCTCATATATTTTCGCAGCTTATCTATCGCGCCCTTCTCGAGCCTTGACACCTGCGCCTGAGAAATGCCTATCTCGGCGGCTATCTCCATCTGCGTGCGCCCCTTGTAAAAACGACGGTCAATAATACTCATTTCTCTCGGAGACAGTCGCTTCATAGCCTCTCTCAGAGAGATGTTCTCTACCCAGACCTCATCTGATTCACTTTCATCAGCAAGCTTGTCTATGACATAGACAGTATCATCACCATCACCGTAAACCGAATCAAAGAGCGAAATCGGCTCAACTATTGCCTCAAGGGCGGAGCTAACGCTTTTTTCGGTGACAGAGAGTCGCTCTGCTATCTCCGCCACGGTGGCATCCCGCTGCTCACTGCGGGAGATCTCCTCCTTAGTCTGCAGGGCGCGGTAGGCAAGATCTCTCGTGCCGCGCGACACACGGACGGCGTTGTTATCCCGCTGATAACGTCTGATCTCGCCTATTATCATTGGCACGGCATAGGTGGAAAACCTGACCTCCATATCCAGATTGAAGTTATCTATCGCCTTGATAAGCCCGATGCAGCCTACCTGAAAAAGATCGTCCACACTCTCGCGCTTCGGGTTAAAGCGGCCTATGACGCTTAGCACAAGGCGAAGGTTTCCCATGACAAGCTCCTCTCTTGCCAGTGCATCCCCCTGTGACGCGCGTATCAGCAGCTCGCGCTTTTCCGCCTCGGTAAGTGTCTTTAGCGCGGAGGTATTTACCCCGCATATTTCTACTTTATTTAATCGCATACTAACCTCGCATATTTCTGTAAGGATAGTATTACCACTAAAGGATTAAATAAACCTGTAGGATTGTAAATATTAGTTTGCAAAACAAAAAAGACGGCAAATGCCGTCTTTTTGTTATTTATAATTTATTAAAGGGGATTACCGTTCTTGTCAAACAGAGGAAGGGGAGCGAGGTAGGTAATATCCTCTCTGCCGATAGCGTCGCCCTCTGCGAGAATGGTCATCTTTCCAACGATCTCGCCACCAGCCTGATGAACGAGATTTTCAAGAGAAAGAAGCGAGCCGCCAGTGCTGATAACGTCGTCGACGATAAGCACTCTCTTACCCTTGAGATACTCGGCATCATCGCCGTCTATGTAAAGAGTCTGCAAGTGTCCCGTGGTGATGGACTTGGTCTCACATTTAAGAACGTCCTTCATATACAGCTTAACCGACTTTCTCGCAAGAACGTAGCGGTTCTCGCCAAGATGGCGAGCCATAGCGTGTACGAGAGGAATACCCTTAGACTCGGCAGTAAGAAGCACGTCGTGTTCGGGAGCAAGCTTGGCAAGCTCCTCCGCGCATCTCTCGGTAAGCTCAACGTCGCCAAAGAGAATAAACGCGCCTATGTAAAGCTCGTCACTGATGGGGCAAAGCGGAAGATCTCTCTCAAGACCTGCAACCTTCATTCTGTAAAACATAATGAATTCTCCTTTAGGTTTCTACATTATTTATTATATATAAGAAACATCTCAAATATTAAAACGCACGAGCAACGCAACGATTTTCGAGGTGGCGCCGTCAGGCAACACCGTTAATTTTCAGGGGAAATTAACAACACAATAATTATAATATACTAAGTTCGTGTCTGTCGGCTTGCCAGCAAGCACGAACGAGGTTTATTTCAATGCTTGTGCGAAAATCTCCGATTTTCGAGGTGGTGCCGTCAGGCAACACCGTTAATTTTCAGGGAAAATTAACAACACAACCATTATACTACTTTTTGACATAATTTGCAAGTGGTTTTGATAAATAAAAGAAAATTTGTGCCCTGCCATATCTTCATAAGAAAAGACCGCTTCGGTATCCGAAGCGGTCCTTGAACAGCTTTAATAATAAAAGTCGTGGTTGCCTATGGTAAAGGCGTAAGGTCTGTTTTGGGGGATCCAGGAGGACGTGGCAAGCTTTACGTTCAGGAAAAAGAACGCGCCGCCTGTGACGTCGTAGCCCTCAAGGCAGATTTTTGCCGCGAGGGTTGCACTGTATCCCGGAGTGTTGTAGATAGTTCCGTCAAGGACGGGACTGAACTGAACGCCGTATTTGCGGTCAAAGATAACACCGTAGATGGTGTTTGGATAAAACTTCGACCTTACACGGTTCATTACTACGTTTCCTGCCGCGATCTGTCCTAGGAGAGACTCGCCCCTGCTCTCCGCGTGGATAATTCTCGCAAGCCAGAACACCTCATCCGCGCGATAGAACTTGTCCGCGCTTATCAGCGGAGAGTAGCTTCCGCTAAGTCTCACTGTGCTACCGTCTCTGCTTACGCTCATACCCACAGCCTTTGCAAATACGTTTGCGGGAATGTATATTCTTCCGTCGCTCATAATTACGTTAGGAGTGGTATTAAACAGCGTTCTTCCGTTTGCGTATGTAACGTAGCAGTTGTCGCCCGCGACTATTTCAAGTCCCGCAGCGCGCATCGTTGACGTTCTGGTGGAGGAATCGTAGCTATAGGAGCTGCCGCTGATGGCAGCAGCTGCCGCACGGAACGGAATATAGATAATACCGCTTGATTCAAATCCCTTGACAGACAGTGTAGTCTGACCAACCGTAATGGTAAGGCGGTTGTAGCTCCATATATTCTTGTTAGAGATTCCCTTTAAATAGTGATAAACTCTGCCGTTGGGATCCAGAGAGGTATCCATCGTTGCCAGTGCGTTAGGCTCTACGGTCACCGCGCTTGCGGTCACGCTGCTCACGCCGAGAATTACCGTTAGCGTAAGGAGCAGAGCCAAAGCCTTGATTCTTTTATTTTTACCCTGCATTATTCACCTTCCTTTCTTTTGAATTACAAGAAAAGTATAGCATAATTATGCGGGTGTTTCAATGCAAAATGATTGGCACAAAAAGCAGATATTACCTATTTCTGCCTGTGATTTAGGGTTGATTACATAAATTTTACTCTATTGACAGAATAAAGGGCTGCCGATGGGCAGCCCTTTATTATTTATTGCTCGGAGCTTTCTTTCTGCTCCTCGGTCTCCTCAGTCTTCTCGGTCTTCTCACCGGAAAGGCGACGCTTTGCATCCTCTACGCTTTCGCCCTCCTTGGCAAAGAGAACCTCAACGCACTTATCGGACACCTTGTTAAAGCCGTCAACCACGCCGGTTTCGATTCTTTTATAGCCCTCGACTACACCGCTCTCGATCTTCTTGTAGCCTTCTACTACACCGTTCTCGATTTTCTTATAGCCCTCGGCTACCTTATTCTTAATATCAGACACTTTTAAATACCTCTTTTCTATTTTTAATTATTTAAATATTACCCAAAATCTCGTCTGAAAGTCTGAAAATCTCGGCAGAAGCCTTGCGACGTCTTGCCTTTAGGCTTGACTTATACAGAAAGTAATTAACCGAGACCATAAGGATTCCCACAAGTCCGACACCGATACCAAGGGGCATATATCCCTCAATAACCTCTGGCATTGCAAGGCACATTCCCGAGCCAAGCACAAGCGCGCCGATGCTGCCGAATATATATGCGAAAATCTCGGCAGGTCTTCTTACCTTTCTGTCAAGCGCCTTCAGTCTTTCAAGCTTGCTTTGCTCGCGCACCTCATACTTTGCGCGGATATTTTCAACTGTTTGTCTTTCGTTATTGCTCATTTTTATTTCCTCCGTTTTTTACTGTATTCATTATACAGTCGGGGTGTTATAGAAAATTTAGATTTTGGTAAAGATAGGGTATTTCTTTTGTAAAAGAAATGTTAAACAAGAGAGGTTTTCTTTAAAATAAGATTGCTTACCGCACCAAGACCGAAGGAGAACATTGCTCCGCCCGCAAGGCAAAGGACGACATTCATCGCACCCGCATCAAGAGGCGTGAGCATAGGTATCATCATAAAGAGGAGCATTCCGCCGCCAAGAGCACAGCAGATGGAAAGCCAAGCACGCTGCTTTGCCGCCACGCTGATAGCCAGCGCGATAGGCACGAAAACAGCCATAACTGCCATCTTTGAGATAATGCACATTACGATATTGAAATAATTTGCGCCCATAGTATCAAAGGAAAGTCCTGCCACGGCACCTCCGAGAAGCGCACCGATTATCCAACAGAGAATAAGCAGACCGCCAAGCACAATAAATACTACGGTCTTTGATGCCACGTAGTCGGTCTTCTTTGCTCTTACGGTAAAGAGGTTCTTTGCATAGCCGCTTCTGAAATCCTCCGAAACAAAGAGACAAACCCATACGGCAGCGGCAAAATACATAAGGTTGATATTGCACATTCCCGTAAGATCCATAGTCATTCCCGCGCTGCTTGGAGATGCTATTGCCTGCCAAACGCTGTCAAACGCCTTTATCTCGGTTTCAACACCCGTCTGGGGATTCACGGTCACGGCGCCGTCCATCATCGTGGTCATTACGAGGATAAGTATAGGACAAACGAGGGCGATGGCAAGCATAATATAGGTAAGTCTTGACACAAGCAAACGTCTTACGTCAACGAAAAGCATAGTGCTGAATCTTTTTTTCATTATTTTCTGCCCTCCATAAGATTGATATAGTATTCCTCAAGTCCTATTCTCTCGGTAAACAGCTCGCTTACCGTCACGGAGTTATCGTAAAGATGCTTTACTACTTCCTCGGGGCTTTCTGCATCATAAACGCGCAGATACTCCCTCTCGATATCCTCCTCAACTCTCGCATAGTGCAGGTTAAGCACCGACCTTGCCCTTCTCATATCGGCGGCTCTCAGCGCGACGAAGGTAGGACAGTCCTCCGAAAGCTCCTCTGCAGTCATTTCTCTAATCATTCTGCCGTGGCGGATGATGCCGTAGTGAGTAGCGATCTTCTGAAGCTCGGGCAGAAGGTGTGAGGAGATAAGAACGGTATGCTCGCCGTCCTTTACAATATCTGTCAGCACCTCGCGCATAATGCGCATACCGTCGGCGTCAAGACCGTTCAGCGGCTCGTCAAGGACGAGAAGCTTTGGATCGCCGAGCAGAGCCATAGCGATTCCGATCCTCTGCTTCATACCAAGCGAGCAGTTCTTATATTTATTGGAGGCAGATCCCTCCATTCTCACAAGCTTGAGAGTTGCTCTCACCTGCTCCTCGGCATTTTCAAGGCCAAGGTTAGTTGCCTGAAGCATCATATTGTTCCACACGGTAAGTCCGGGGAAGCAGCCGGGAGCCTCGATAAGCACGCCAATTCCCGCTCTCACCTTGGCATCGGTATGATCATTGCCAAAGATGCGGATAGAGCCCTCGCTCTTGGGTATAAGACCGCAGATCATCTTCTCGGTGGTAGATTTACCAGAGCCGTTCTCACCGATAAAGCCGTATATTGCGCCTGCGGGAACGGTCATATTAAGGCCTGACACAGCCTGCTTCTGACCGAAGCTTTTTGATAAATTTCTGATTACTATTGCGTCCATTTTTCCCTCCTTAATATACATCGCTCTTTGAGAGGACGAGAGTGCCGAGCAGGTTGTAAACCAGCGTCCAGCCGACCGATACGAGAACACAGATTATAAGTGTAAAAATATTACTGCTAAGGCAGGCGTTTACCGACGAGCCATAGAGGAAAATATTAAGCAGCGCCGACGAGGAGTTGCCGATAACAGCTGCCGCACCGATAATGAGAATGCCCGTTCCAAAGAAGAATGAGGAGGCTATGGAAATACCGAAATATTTTCTGAAAATAACGTTCAAGAAGGTATAAAGGCTTGCCCAGCCGAGACTCATAACCATCTTACCGAGAATGGCGATAATAAGCGAGCCTACGTTTACGGTCATATCCGCGCCCGTAAACAGACCTGCAGTCACACCGCCGATAAGGTAAGTCACGCACATACAAGCCATAGAAAAAGCGCAGGTAATGGTCTTTGAGAGCATATAGTCCTGCTTCTTCGGATGGGAGGTAAAGAGCTGCTTTACATAGCCGCTACCGTAATCGTGACCGATAAAGATGGACACCATTATGCCGCCGAAGATAAATACCATATTCATATTGGCATACTCGCCGATCTCATTGAACACGTAAAGAGGGGTGTCTGCCGCAACGATATTCCAGGTATTAGAATAAAGAGGCGCGCCGCCCTCCACGGTAGTCATACCGAGGATCATAGCGGGAATTATAGCCGCGATGGCAAGGAAAATATAATAAAGAGGTGTGTGGAACAGGCGGTAGAAGTCCACGCCGAGCATACCGCGCAGCCTCTGATAGAAGCTGGGTGACTCGAATTTTATCTCACGCGTATTATTCATCACTTGCTCTCCTTTCTCGACATAAGCTCGATATAATATTCCTCGAGACCGATCTTATTCTTCTTTATCTCGCTTACAATATGTCCGTTTTCAATAAGGAAATCGACGATAGCCTCGGTTTCGTTTACGTCATAAACGCGAACATAACCCTCCTCGATGCGAACGTTTCCATATTTCTTTTGAAGCAGCCTTGCCGCCTCGTCTAAATCTTTGGTTTTCAGAGAAACGAACACTCTCGCGCGGCTATCCATCTCTGCAGCGGTAAGCTCCTGCACCATTCTTCCCTCTCGGATAATGCCGTAGTGAGTGGAAATCTTCTCAAGTTCACCAAGGATATGGGAGGATATAAGTACGGTGCAGCCGTAGGTCTTTGTGATATCTACGAGAATCTCGCGCATAATGCGCATACCGTCGGTGTCAAGTCCGTTTATAGGCTCGTCAAGGATAAGCAGCGCGGGATCACCAAGCAGCGCCATAGCAATGCCTATTCTCTGCTTCATACCCAGCGAGCATTTCTTGAATTTCAGCGCGGCGTTATCCTCCATACGAACGATTTTAAGCACGCGCATGATCTCCTCGTCGGGATTATCTAGTCCAAGGTTAATTGCCTGCATCATAAGGTTCTGATATACGCTGGAGCCCGGGAAGCAGCCTGCATTCTCAATAAGCGCGCCAACCCTTACTCTTACACCCGCGTCGGTGAAGTCTCTGCCAAAGAGCTTGATATCGCCCTTATCGGCAACCAGATGACCGCAGATAAGCTTCTCGGTGGTGGACTTACCCGATCCGTTCTCACCGATAAATCCGTAGATAGCGCCCTTCGGCACGGTCATATCAAGGCCGTTCAAGGCGTACATTCCGCGGAAGCTTTTTGTCAAGCCACGAATTTCAATAGCGTTCATTTTTTATCTCCTTTTTCGGATTTTACCATAGTATTTTAACAGATCAATGTTGTATAGTTGCAAAGGAAATGTAAAAGTTTTGTAAGTAAAGAACGGCCACTATAAAAGTGACCGTTCTTTACTATTTATTATTCATTCTCAAGAAGCTCGTCTGAGAGGCGGAGAATCTCCTCGCCGTATTTCTTCTTTCCTGCCGCGAAAATGCGCCTGTATATAGGATAGGCAAGCACCATTGGAACAGCACCGATGACCGCGAGAACTACACCGAGAAGAAGCATATCAAACTCAAGGGCAAGCGCCATACCGCCGCCAAAAATGAGCGTACCGCATATACCGAGCGCCAGGGATACGGCTGTTGCTCTGCCAACTACCGCGGAGTGAAGTGCGCGAAGGCGCTCTACCTTGTTCTCGGTGGGTGTTTCCACCTTGTACTGACGTCTGATGCTCTCTATCTCGCGGCGCTCTGCCTCGGTGGGCGCGGAATAGGTGTATGTGAATTTTTCGTTATTTTCCATTGTTTTTCAGTTCCTTTATTTTTTTATGTCCTCTGACTATCATCATAATGCTGAGACCTACCGAGAATATGCTGACCACAGAGCCCGTGAGGGTGTTGAACAGCGAAATATCAACACTTCCGTCGCCGAAGGTATGAAGAAGCGCCGTCTGCAAGGCGAGTATGGAAACCGCCGCATCAACGAGATTTATCTCTCTGATAGCCTGTATCGTCAGGTCGTCCTGACGTCTTGCCTTAATAGCATTTCTGACCGCCATAATTATCTTATAGAAGGCGTAGGCGGCAAAGGCGAATATAAGCCAATCCTTATAGGAGAAGCCGCGGTCGTCAAAGATCATCTGCGCTATGGCAGAGGATAGCGCTGCGTTGAGTATAAGGAGGAGAATACCGCAGAGCATATATCTTTTCGCTCGGGTTATTCCCTCGCTCTCATAGTCCTTTTTCGTTCTGTGGTAGATAAGCAGACCCGATCGCATCAGGGCAAGAAAAATATAATATGCCGCCAGAGCGCCAAACCATATAGATCTCTCGCTGATGCCAAGATATGCATTAAGCACCGAGTTGAAGATACTCATCGCAAGAGCAAAGGTAGAGGTTAATATAGTGCGGAAGCCCCAATTTTCCATCACGGTGCGGGAAAGTCGGTTGCTCATCAAAAGATTATATACCCTATCTTTCAGCCCCGGAGCATAGATAACTATGGTGTACACCGAATATGCAAGACTGACTGCCGCAAGTCCGAATGACGTATATGCAAGTATCTCAAGCGGTGTGCCCTCGTATTCCACGAAAAGCATAAGAATTGCCGCTGTAATGAAAACTACCGTCAGAACGTATGTAAGGACGAGCAACGCGCCCTTTGGTCTTAAAAATTTCTTAAAAAGTTTTTTCATTTTTTAATAACAACGGTAAAGGTGGAGCCCTTACCAACCTCGCTGGTCACGGATATTTCACCGCCTAAAATGTCAATTACCTTTTTCACAAGGGGAAGGCCGAGGCCGTTGCCCTCGCGGGAGTGGGAGGTATCGCCCTGGTAAAACTTCTCAAAAATCCTCATTCCCACCTCGCGGGACATGCCGCAGCCGCTGTCGCTGACGCTGACGATAGCGCGACCGTCCGCCTCGGCAAGCTTTACGGATATTCTGCCGCCCGTCTCGGTGAACTTCACCGCATTGGAAATAAGATTCGAGAACACTATTTCAAGCAGAGATGAGGAGGAGCTGACGAAAACGTCGGAAAGCTCGCACTCAAGCTCAATACCCTTTTCCTCAATTTTGCTCTCGAACTCCAAAATGCACTCTGCGAGGGTATCGGAAAGATTAAAATTACTGATTTCGGGCTTGATCTCTTGATTTTGCAGCTTGTTAAGCCTTAAAATATCGGTAATCAGCCTCGAGAGTCGGTCAGAAGCGGACATAAGGGTGGCTGCGTATTTCTCTCTCGTTTCCTCGTCAAGCTCGGGATCGGCAAGCGCGTTTGCGTAGTTGCCTATGATCGCCAAGGGGGTTTTCATCTCGTGGGAAACGTTTGAGATAAAGTCGTTTTTCAGCACCTCGCTCTTGCCAAGCTCGGCGGCGAGAATATTAAGATTTTCGGCTATAACGTCAAACTCGGTATATCTGTCATGAGTATGCTCGATCTCTATTCTGGTGTCAAAATTACCCGCGGCAATTTTCTCGGTTGCATCAAGGATCTTCGACACAGGCCTGTCAACCATTATCTTTCGTCTTAAATAATCAAAGATAACACAGAAGGATGACAGAATAAAAATAAGTATAAGGATAAGCACGGCAATAAGCAGCTTATCGTCCGTCCACCCGCAGATATACTCGTAAACAAGTATTGCAACCTGCATAAGCATCGCTACCAAAACGAAGAAAGCGATCATTCCAAACAGGGTTAATTTGCTCTTTTTGTAAGTTTTAGTTGTCATTTCAGCACCAATTTGTAGCCAAGACCGTGTACGGTCTGTATTTCAAAGCCATCTGCCGCTGCGGTTTTTTCGCGCAGCTTTACCATATAAACGTCCACTGTTCTTGACGTGGCGGAGGAGTCAAAGTCCCAGAATTCCTCCATAAGAGCCGAGCGTGTAAAGGTTTTCTTCGGGTATGAAAGCAGTTTGAACAGAATATCAAACTCACGGACGGTGAGATTTATCTCCTCCTCGTCTATATACGCGCTCCTCTCTT
This sequence comes from Clostridia bacterium, assembly GCA_017522795.1. Lineage (GTDB taxonomy): Bacteria > Bacillota > Clostridia > Oscillospirales > CAG-272 > UBA1740. The sequence continues at coordinate 11,201 of JAFWXZ010000024.1, forward strand.
CCCTGTTCATACGGAAGTTTCCAACCGAAAGCTCGTTCTGCGCCTCAATCCTTGCCCTTCTGAGTATGGCACCTATCTTCATCAGCAGAATATCCATATCAAATGGCTTGACGATGTAATCATCAATTCCTATGCTATAGCCAAGCATTTTTGACGGCTTGTCATCGCGGGCGGTCATAAAGATAATGGGAATCTCCTTATTCGTCAGGCGAATGCTGTCCGCAAGCTCAAAGCCATCCATCTTCGGCATCATAATGTCGGTTATTATCATATCAAAGGTCTGCTCCTCAGTCTTGGAAAGAGCCGATATGCCGTTGTCGGCAGAGGTGACGTCGTATCCTCTGTTCGTAAGGGTGCGGCATAGTATTCTGTTAAGATCGAGATCATCCTCAACAACAAGTATTCTTGCCATATTTTCCTCCTGTCTGATAGTTCTCGCATTGTACTATCCCATTGTACCACAGTGTAGTTTAAATTTGGTTATAAATTTGTGAACAAAATGTAAACAGCAAAAAACCGAGCCTTTGACAGCTCGGTTTTTATTATTATTTGGGAATTAAGTCAACATCCTTATTGGTGATGTACCCTCTGTGTGAAATATTATCAAATGGTATTATTTTATGTTCGGGAAGTTGGCGAGCAATTCGGGTGATTTCCTGCGAGAGATGCTCTGCTATTCTACTTCGCTCAGCAGCAAGTTCCTCCTTGGGATCAAATATCGTACTCTTGCCAAAGCAGCATAAATCAAGCTTCGGAGCGATATACATAGGCAAAAACCTAATTTTCTCACCCGTGCGCTTATAATAGAGAGAAGCCACGTCAACGAACTGCTCTCTAAAGCAATTGACTATGTTGTTCTTTTTCTCGTGACACTCGGGAAAGATCATCACGTTTTTCCCCTCGGAGAGCCTTTTTATTGTGTTCTTTACTGTAGCCGCCATTCTGATATCGTGATAAACGGGAATCACTCTGCCGTTTGCCATAACGCAAGGCAGAAGCGGAGCCAAAAGGTATGAGGCTATCTTATAAAAAATCCGTGTCCAACCCTTTTTATATGGGAAAAAGTCATCCATAGCGTATTTTGGCACGTCGCGTGGCTTTACCATCTGCCCGTTTGCCCATATATAAACATTTTCTGGCAGGCAAAGCTGGGCTATGATCGGGCCGTTCAGCTGGGCGTGATTGGCAATAATAATGGTGTTTTTCGCCTTTAATTGTTGTGGATCGTCAATTTTCACTCTCTTATATCTGAGGTTAAAGAAAAATTTAAAGACTGAAAACAAGCCTCTTGACAAAGGTGATGGAGATTTTTGTTGCATTATACAGTATCCTTTATTATTAGTACGCTATATTGTACCACTTTATAGTTTATGAAAGATTACCAAAACATTACAAAAATGTTAATAAGGGGTGGTTTTTCTTCAATTTTTGTTTACTATATAAATAAAAAACGCCTGTCTTTCGACAGGCGTTTTCGGTTTACTCAGAATATCTATTAGTTTTCGGTCTTGTTGTCAAGAACGGTAAGTCTAACGATAGCGGTCTCAGCACCGTCGCCACGACGGGGACCCATCTTATAAACCTGTGTATAACCACCGTTTACGTTTGCGTAAGCGGGAGCAATAACGCTGAAGAGCTTCTTTGCTACGTCTTCCTTGGTGATGTAAGCAAGAGCTGCGCGGTATGCTGCGAGGTCGCCCTTCTTACCGAGGGTGATCATCTCGTCAGCCTTTGCGGAAACTTCCTGCGCTCTGGTGTAGGTAGTTTCGATCTTGCCGGTTTCAAGGAGAAGAGTAACCATGCCGCGAAGCATAGCCTTACGCTGTGCAGTAGTTCTGCCAAGCTTTCTCATTTTTATTTCCTCCTAAAATCTTGTCTTATTCTTCGTCTTTCTTCAGGGCGAGACCTAAAGAAGCGAGCTTCTGGATAACCTCCTCGAGAGACTTACGGCCAAGGTTACGAACCTTGATCATATCCTCTTCGGTGCGGTTGATCAAATCCTCGACAGTGTCAATGCCTGCGCGCTTCAAGCAGTTGAAGCTACGAACAGACAGATCAAGTTCCTCAATGGTCATCTCGAGTACCTTATCTCTCTGTACTTCGGGTCTCTCTACCATTATGTCGTCAGAGTTCTTAGCCACGTCGGACATATCGATAAAGAGCCTGAGGTGCTCGTTGAGAACCTTGGCGGCGAGGGATACCGCTTCCTTTGCTTCGATGGTTCCGTTAGTAAGAACCTTCATCGTAAGCTTATCATAGTCGGTGACGTTTCCTACACGGGTATTCTCTACGTTATACTCAACCTTGTAAACAGGGGTGAATATAGAGTCAACAAAAATAAGGCCGATAGGAGCGCCAAGATTAGCGCCGACTGTTGCGAGGTAGTTCTGCTTGTTTACGTCAGAGGGAACGTATCCGCGACCTTCATCGAAGGTGATCTCCATATAGAAGCGCGCGTTCTCGCTAACGGTGCAGATGTGATGCTCGGGGTTGTAAATTACCAGGTCAGCATCGGGAGTGATGTCGCCTGCGGTAACATTACAGGGGCCGGTCACGTCAATAACAACGGTCTTGGGCTCGCTGCATTCAAGCTTAGCTACAATACCCTTAACGTTGAGCACGATCTCGGGAACGTCTTCCTTTACGCCATTGCAGGCGGAAATCTCGTGAAGAACACCGTCAATCTTAATGCTGGTTGCCGCATAACCGGGGAGCGTGGAGAGGAGTACTCTGCGAAGAGAATTTCCGAGAGTGATACCGTAGCCTCTTACTAGGGGCTCTGCCACGAAAATTGCTTCATTGCCGCTCTCACTTACGGAGTGAGCGGTAATATTAAACTTCTCTATTGCGTTCATCATTTCAGTTTACCTCCTATTTTACTTATGTTTCTCTTTCGAGATATGGTGAATCTGAAAGCCATAAGGCCTTCAGATACAGTGCGTAGAATATGGGCCATTGGCAAACGCATATTCTTACGCTCGGTATCGGAGGGATTACTTGGAATAGAGCTCGACGATAAGCTGCTCTTCGAATTCGAAGTCGATATCGTCTCTTGCAGGAAGAGTTGCAACCTTAGCAATTGCGTTCTGAGCATCAAGCTCAAGCCACTTGGGAGCAGTTACAGTAGCAAGACCCTCAACGAGTGCCTTGATCTTTGCGCTTTCCTTGCTGGTTTCCTTAACGGCGATAACGTCACCTGCCTTAACGAGGATAGAGGGGATGTTTACCTTCTTGCCGTTAAGAGTGAAGTGAGCGTGAAGTACGAGCTGACGAGCTTCCTTTCTGGATGCTGCCATACCCATTCTGTATACTACGTTGTCAAGGCGTCTTTCAAGAAGGATGAGAAGGTTCTGACCGGTGATGCCGTCCATCTTCTCAGCCATTTCATAGTAGTGCTTGAACTGACCCTCAAGTACGCCGTAGTAGCGTCTTGCCTTCTGCTTCTCACGAAGCTGCTTGCCGTATTCTCCGACCTTCTTACGAGCCGCGCCGTGCTGACCGGGAGCAGTGCTTCTGTGGTCAAAAGCGCACTTGCCGTTGGTGCAG
>JAFWXZ010000025.1 GCA_017522795.1 Clostridia bacterium
GCCACCGCACTGTTGGTGATCTTTGCGTACATATCCTCGTTGGTCGCATAGGTAGAGTAGTTTACCTTTACATAATAGCCGTACTTCTCAGCAAGATGCTCGTTGAAATACTCCTCGAAGGCGGAATTCACGTCAAACAGACCGCATTCCTCATCGTCCTCGTCGGAGATATACTCACCCCAGTTATATACGTTGAGCGTCTTCGTGGGGAGATTCTTTTTCTCACCCTCACCGTCGCTATCGCCGCAAGAGCAGAGTGCAAGCAGAGCCACAAAGATAAGCAGGAGCAGGGCAATAAGTCTGTAATTTTTCATTATGCCTTACCTCCCTTTTTGCGTCTTACCTTATCACTCTTTTTGAAGCTCTTAATATTCGATATGATAAGAAGAGTAAATACCGTGATAATGATAATGGTGGAAAGCGCGTACATATCAGGCTTAACCGTCTTCTTAGTCATAGAGTATATAAGCAGGGGAAGAGTCTGGAAGTTAGAGGGGCTTACAAAATATGAAATAACGAAGTCGTCAAGAGAAAGGGTAAACGCCATTACCATACCCGAGAGAACACCTGGCATAATATTAGGAAGCTTAACCTTGAAGAATGCCTGAACGGGCGTGCAGCCCAGGTCAAGCGCCGCTTCTGTCAGCGATTCGCCAAGCTCATTGATTCTCGGGAGAACCGAGAGAATAACGTAGGGCAGACAGAATGTGGTGTGTGCGATAAGCATAGCACCGAAGCCTATGGAATCGTAATCGTCAATGCCAAGCAGCGCAACGAGAAGCGCAAAGAAGAGCATAAATGATACGCCCGTCACGATATCGGGGTTCATCATAGGAACGTTGGTGACAGAGTTCACCGCATTTTTAAGCCACTTGGATCTCATACGGTATATGCCCTCTGCCGCTGCAGTACCGATAATAGTGGAGAGCAGGGAGGAGGAAACCGCAAGGATAAGTGTATTTCTGAGTGCAATAAACGCATTCTCGTCGTTAAAGAGCTTGATGTACCATTCGAGGCTGAAGCCCGTGAAGTTTGCCGTGCTCTCTGTGTTGTTAAAGGAGAAGAGCATAAGCGTAAGTATGGGAATATACAGAATGGCAAATACAAGGCAGAGATATATTCTGGAGGCATATTTTTTCATATGATAATACCTCCTTCGTCTTCCTCGGAGAAGCGGTTCATGACACCGATAGAAATAAGTATCAGTATCATCATAACGAGAGAGATCGCGCCTCCCACGTTATACGCGCCTGTGACGAACTGTCTTTCGATTGTGTCACCGATAAGCTCAAAGGTTCCTCCGCCCAGTTTCTGCGAGATATAGAAGGTGCTGATCGAGGGAACGAGAACCATAGTGACGCCCGAAATTACGCCCGACATTGAGAGAGGGAAGATTACCCTGGTGATAACCTGAACGGTGTTGCAGCCAAGGTCACTTGCTGCCTCCCACATATGCTTGTCTATCTTTGAAATACAGGTATAGATAGGCAGCACCATATAGGGCAGGAAGTCGTATACCATACCGAAGATAACGGCGCCCTTCGTGCCGACAATGTGCATTGACGTACCGAGAATGGTATTGAGCAGACCGCCGTCGTCAAGGATAGCCATTATAGAGTAGGTTCTGATAAGCAGGTTTGTCCACATGGGCAGCATAAGAAGCATAACAAATATCTTCTGATGCTCGGGCTTTGCCTTAGCCATTATGTACGCCAGGGGATAACCTACAAGCAGGCAAATAAAGGTTGCAATTACGGATAATTCGAGCGAAAGCACGAATATAGGAACGTAATCCTCAAGAGATAGAATGTTATCAAAGGTAAACGCTCCCGTATCATCCGTAAAGGCATAGTAAACTACTATGATAAGCGGCAGAACAATAAAGAGAATTGCCCAAAATATATGGGGCGCTGCCGCTATTGAATGCATAACGGAACGCTTCTTCTTCATCATCATCAGAACTCCTCTGCGGTATCCGCATCCGAAAGCTGATCAAGCTCGTCCGAGAAGGAAGAATAGTCGCCGAATTTGCCGGAATATTTGGATTTTTTCATAATATGAATAGCCTCGGGCTCGATGTACAGACCGATAGTCGCCTCGGGGGCAACGTAGTCGGTAGACTGGATCATCCATTTGAAGCCCTTGATATCCACGATGATCTCGTAGTGTACGCCCTTGAAGGTGACGCTCGTGACCTTACCGATAAGCATACCGCGCTCTGGCTCAACCACGTCAACGTCCTCGGGACGAACAACGACGTCAACCGCCTCGTTCTTCTCAAAGCCACCGTCAACGCAGTCAAAGGTGTGCCCCGAGAAGCGGGCGCGCTTGTCCTCAAGCATAACGCCGTCGATGATATTACTCTCGCCAATGAAGTCGGCAACGAATGCGTTCTTAGGCTCGTTGTAAATATCGGTGGGTGTGCCTATCTGCTGGATCTCACCGTCTGCCATAACCACGATGGTATCTGACATAGAGAGAGCCTCCTCCTGATCGTGGGTGACGTAGATAAAGGTGATGCCGATAGCCTGCTGAATGGTCTTAAGCTCGTTCTGCATATCCTTGCGAAGCTTAAGGTCCAGCGCGCCGAGAGGCTCGTCGAGGAGAAGTACCTTGGGGTGAGAGATAAGAGCTCTCGCAATAGCAACTCTCTGCTGCTGACCGCCCGAAAGGGTGCTGACGCTTTTGTTCTCAAATCCCGAGAGTGCAACCATCTTCAGCATATCTGTCACACGCTTTTTTATCTCTTCCTCAGGCTTCTTTTTCAGTCTGAGGGGGAATGCTATATTTTCATATACATTAAGGTGAGGGAATAGGGCATACTTCTGAAATACGGTATTAATATGCCTCTTGTGAGCGGGAACCTCGCTTATTTCAACTCCGTCAAAGTAAAGAGAGCCCTCGTCAGCAGTTTCAAATCCGCCGATAATTCGAAGTGTGGTAGTCTTACCACATCCCGACGGTCCGAGCAGGGTGATAAATTCACCGTCACGGATATAAAGGTTCATACCGTCGATAACCTTTTCGCCGTCGTAAGATTTTGAAATTCCTTTCAACTCAATGAGCTTTGCCATTTTCTTAAAATCTCAAATCCTTTCTGAAAACACATACAAGTGTCTGTATTTGTCAAGACAGGTCAAAAACAGTCAATAGCTTGACAGCGTTAATTATAACAAATATATTTAACATTTTCAATACTTTTTTAATAATTTCTTTTCTTTTTTTATAGGGATTAGCCGTGATTAGAGGGATTTTAGCATAATTTAGGGCAATAAAAATTAAAAAAGCTCCCAAAATCTCTGAAAAACTCTTTAAAACTCTCAAAAACTCAAAAATGGCTTATCCGAGCTCATTCTTGATACATTTTATCATCGAAGCAAAGAAAACAGCGAAAATCCAGTATCCCCCGCCCATCCGATCTATCAAATATAGCGAAAAAATGCATAAAATAAATATTAATGCAGAGGAGATCCGCTCCACGATACGTAAAGCCCTCTCTCCCGACTCTCTCATATGAAGAAATGTTCTGAGTATTCCGTAGCCGTCATACCCATCGATCGGAAGAAGGTTTGACAGGGCGGTGATAAGGTTGATAACTGACGCCATAGCTGCCCACTCACCACAAGAAAGTGAGAGTAGGGAAAAGATGACGAAGGCGGCAAGGTTAGCAAGCGGCCCGGCAAGATAAGTAAGCATCTCCTCGGCATAGGTTATGACTCCACCCGACTTTATTCGAAAGCCCGAAAGAACTCCCCGTAACATAGGTTTGCCGCGCCGAAGTAAAATGCTTAAAATATGCCCTCCCTCGTGAATGATGGCGGCTATTATCGATAGCAGCGCCATATAAGGTTCTTCAAACCCAAAAATCAAAAACGTCCAGAAAAATGCAGGCAGAACGCCCTCAAGCATTTTAATAACTTTGAATAGCAAGCCGTTTTTTATTTTGCCTTTCATACCGCACTCCTAATGATTTTTTATTATATTGTAGAGCGCAGGAGGCAAAAAAATAACTCCCGCTACAGATATTGTATAACTGCTACGGGAGATAATTATTTGATTTTACTTGGGAGAACAATAGAAGATGGAGAGGTAATTTCAAGAACCCTCTTGTCCTTAGTCTCAATGATCAGTGCAATGTTAGTCTTGCTTACACCGACTACCCTTACCGTCTTTTTTTTGCCACCCTCGATAAATTTTATTTTTTTATCGGTAAGGGCAAATCTGGTTACGTAATGATTGAGGTGCTTTGCGGGATTTTTTATTTCTCTGTAAATGGCGAAAAATTTATTTAGCACCGTTTTTGCCATAATAATAGGGATAGAAAGATTTCCGTCCTCAAATACACGCCTTACCATATCGGTAAGTCTGGGCGAGAATTTTTTGTCCTCCAAACGTACGGCAAAGCTGACGATAAGATATTCGTATGAGGTGTAGCTGTCAAGCTTACCCTCTACAGAGGTATATCCTATCTTAACACCGTCACAGTATATATCGCTCACCCAACCAATGCCCATCTTCTGCATCGTATGCTCCTCAAGGGCGGAGGCAAGTGCCACCGCGCTTAGCGCGCCGAGATAGCCCGCCTGGGAGGGAAATATGGAAGGGCGTAGTATGCAGGAAAGGTACAGACCACGCTCACCATCGCTTTCTGATACCGAAGCACCAACTGCCGATTCAGCCGTCTGCCTTTCTGTAAACACCACGTATCTGTCGGGATAACCCGATCTTGCATATTTTCTTGCGAGATCCGCCGCAGATGGCAGCGATTCGCTGTATTCAAGCTTTACGGTATTACCGTCGGATGCACGAAAGGTCATAATATTTACGTTATTCTCCATCGCTGCCACCTCCTTTGGTCAAATTTTCAGTAAAAAGTATTAATATGCTTTGCCCCAGTAAACAAGCTTCTTGGCAGCTCTGCCGCAGCATACGCACTTGTCGCCGATGGGCTCCATGCCGAAGGGCATACATCTGGAGGTCACGTCTGCCTCCTCCTTAAGCTTCATCTCGCATTCAAGGTCGCCGCACCACATAGCTCTGATGTAGCCGTTGTTCTCAGATGCGATCTTTTTAAGCTCGTCAAGAGTCTCCGCGGTAAAGGTGCGGTTCTCTCTGTTAGCAAGGGCCTTTTCGTAGATGGCCTGCTGAAGATTCTTAAGTCCCTCAGCTACCGCCTCGCTAAGATTGTCAAGAGAAACGAAACTCTTTTCTCTGTTGTCACGTCTTACGATAACGCACTTGTTTTCCGCAATATCGCGAGGACCGATCTCAACTCTGAGCGGAACGCCCTTCATCTCATACTCGGAGAACTTCCAGCCGGGAGACTGCTCGGATGCATCTACCTTAACTCTGTAGCCCGCGCTCTTAAGAATGTCGGCAATCTCGTTTGCCTTGTCGATTACGCCCTCTTTGTGTTGCTGAACGGGAATAACCACCACCTGAATGGGAGCAACGGAGGGGGGAAGTACAAGACCGCTGTCATCGCCGTGTGTCATAATGATACCGCCGATAATTCTTGTGGAAACGCCCCAAGAGGTCTCGTAAGCGTATTTAAGCTGATTGTCGCTGTCGAGGAACTGAATGTCAAATGCCTTTGCAAAGCCGTTGCCAAAGTTATGAGAGGTACCGCCCTGCAGAGCCTTACCGTCGTGCATAAGAGCCTCAACGGTGTAGGTAGCCTCAGCACCTGCGAACTTCTCCTTATCGGTCTTCTGTCCCTTGATTACGGGAATGCCGAGATCCTTCTCGAAGAAATCGGCGTACACGTTAAGCATCTGAACGGTTCTCTCCTCAGCCTCCTCTGCAGTTCTGTGCATGGTGTGGCCCTCCTGCCAGAGGAACTCACGGGATCTGAGGAAGGGACGGGTAGTCTTCTCCCATCTTACAACAGAGCACCACTGGTTGTATACCTTGGGCAGATCTCTGTAGGATTTGATAATATTTGCGTAATGCTCGCAGAAGAGAGTTTCGGAGGTGGGACGAACGCAAAGACGTTCCGCAAGTCTTTCCTCACCGCCGTGTGTCACCCAAGCAACCTCGGGAGCAAAGCCCTCAACGTGATCCTTCTCCTTCTTGAGAAGAGATTCGGGAATGAACATAGGCATATATACGTTTTCAACGCCGCTCTCCTTGAATTTCGCGTCAAGAATCTTCTGAATGTTTTCCCAGATAGCGTATCCGTAGGGGCGGATGATCATACATCCCTTAACGCTGGAGTAGTCGATAAGGTCTGCCTTTTTAACTATATCGGTGTACCACTTGGCGAAGTCCTCGTCCATAGCGGTAATCTCGGTCACGAGCTTCTTGTTCTTTTCATTGCCTGCCATAAAACAGTCACGTCCTTTCAAAATCAAAAAATGTTCATACAGATTAAATTATATAACAAATTAAGGTTTTTGTCAAGATATTTTGATGCGGTGACGAGGTTTTTTGTAAATAATTATTTTTTGACAAATTTTGCAAAATCACTTGAATTTTCTTTCATAATATACTATAATATAGGGGTGATTTTGGGTAAAAAACTCAAAAATTGAATTTTAAACAGCAAAAACATTCAAAAAGGTAGCTTAACGATGAAAAAATATGCAGAGCTCTCACGCACAGAGCTTCAGGCAGAATACGATCTGCTCTTACAAAAATATAACGAATATAAGGCAAAGGAGTTGAAGCTTGACCTCTCCAGAGGTAAGCCCAATTCCGATCAGCTTGACATAAGCCTTCCGCTTTTATCGGAGGCAAGACCGAGAGAAAAGTGTTTTTCCGTAAACGGCGTTGACTGCCGAAACTACGGCGTGCTTGACGGTATCCCCGAGTGTAAGCAGTTTTTTGCCGATATGCTCGGAATTAAAACCGAATATATCACCGTGGGCGGTAATTCTTCGCTTCAGCTTATGTACGACACACTGGCGCGTGCAATGCTATTCGGTGTGCTTGGCTCTCGCCGTCCATGGTGCAAGGAGCCTGTGAAGAAGTGGATATGCGTCACCCCGGGATATGACAGACACTTTAAGATGACCGAGCTTTTTGGCTTTGAGCTTATATCGGTACCAATGAC
>JAFWXZ010000026.1 GCA_017522795.1 Clostridia bacterium
AAGGGGAGCGGTAGTGAATGACAGTCCAGTGGACTGTCAGAGCCGCGACTGCCTGACGAGCGTAGTTCGCGAGGAGACCGAGTCCTTCCGCCCCTGCCATGTTTTTTTATTAAGAAATATCAAAATACTTGCAATATTCATCATAAAATGCTATAATTAATTTACAAAAACTTTTAAAAGGAGTAATTACTATGGGACTTATTAAAGCAGGCATTGGCGCGCTTGGCGGCGTGCTGGCAGATCAGTGGAAGGAATTCTTTTATTGCGATGCATTGGATATGGACACCTTGGTTGTCAAGGGACAGAAAAGAGTTTCAGGACGTAGCTCCAACACCAAGGGCAGTGACAATATCATTTCTAACGGATCGGGGATTGCCGTTGCAGACGGTCAGTGTATGATCATCGTAGAGCAGGGAAAGGTTGTTGAGGTATGTGCCGAGCCCGGTGAGTATACCTATGACAAGTCCACCGAGCCCTCCGTTTTTGCAGGGAAGTTCGGAAAGAGCCTTGTTGATACCTTCAAGACTATCGGCAAGCGTTTTACTTATGGTGGAGATACGGGCAAGGATCAGAGAGTTTATTATTTCAACACGAAGGAGATAATGGGCAACAAGTTCGGTACACCCAGCCCCATCATCTTTGAGGTTATCAACAAGCGCCTCGGCATGAGCCGCACCGTAAACGTGCGCTGCAACGGCGTTTATTCCTACGTTATCACCAACCCTGTGCTCTTCTACACCAAGGTTTGCGGCAACGTAGAGTATGCATTCACCAGAGATCAGATCGACGAGCAGATGAGAGCGGAGTTCATTTCGGCTCTTCAGCCTGCATTCGGCGCTCTTGCAGAGCTTGAGCTTCGTCCCGCCCAGATTCCCGCAAAGGTAAACGAGCTTAAAGCGGCTATGAATGATGCCCTCGCGGCGGAGTGGGTAGAGTCCCGCGGTATTAGTGTTGAGAAGATCGCTCTTAACCCCATCACCCTCAATCCCGAGGATATGCAGAAGATTCAGCAGATGGAGGATGCGGCAACCCTCGGCTCCAACGCATTTATGCAGGCGGGCCGTATGACCGACGCAACCGCCAGCGCTATGGAAAAGGCTGCGAGCAATGAAGCTGGAGCTATGAACGGCTTTATCGGTATGGGCATGGCAGGCGGAGCTATGGGCGGCGGCTTCAACGCTGCGCAGAGCTTCTATAACGCAGGCGTTCAGCAGGCACAGTCACAGGCCGCGGCTGATAGCTGGAGATGCAGCTGCGGTGCGACTGCAACGGGCAAGTTCTGCTACGAATGCGGCGCAAAGAAGCCCGAGGCTAACGGTTGGAGATGCAGCTGTGGCGCAACCGCAACAGGCAAGTTCTGTCCCGAGTGTGGCAGTCCCAAGCCTGCCGCTGACGGCTGGACCTGCTCCTGCGGCACTGTAAATAAGGGTAAGTTCTGTCAGAATTGCGGAGCAAAGAAGCCCGCAGGCATTCCTCAGTACAAGTGCGATAAGTGCGGTTGGCAGCCTGCCGATCCTACGAAGGCACCTAAGTTCTGCCCCGAGTGCGGCGATCCCTTTGATAACGGCGACTTAATCTAAACAATATTACAAAAAGACCGAAAGGAGTGATCTTTTTTGTCAGTAATACATCAGTATAAATGTCCTTGCTGTGACGGAGCGATAGAGTTCGACAGCAATCTACAGAAGATGAAATGCCCCTATTGCGGCACCGAGTTTGAGACCGAGACCTTGAAGGAATACGATGAGGTGCTGAAGCAGAAACCCGAGGACAATATGAATTGGGATGCTTCTGCGGGTAGCGAATGGCAGTCGGGCGAGGAGGAGGATCTTCGCGTTTATAGCTGTAATTCCTGCGGCGGCGAGATCGTTTGTGACGAAACCACGGGAGCTACCGAGTGTCCCTTCTGCGGCAATCCCGTCGTTATGATGGGACAGTTCTCGGGCAGTTTGAAGCCCGATCTTGTGATACCCTTTAAGCTGGATAAAAAGGCGGCTATGGAGGGACTGAAAAGGCACTATAAGGGAAAGATTTTGCTTCCCAAGGTATTCAAGGACGAAAATCGCGTTCAGGAGATCAAGGGAGTATACGTTCCCTTCTGGCTCTTCAACGCGGATGCGGACGGCTTCGTAAGATACCGCGCAACCAAGGTCCGCTTCTGGAGCGACAGCAACTATAACTATACCGAAACAAGACATTACAGTGTAATCCGTGCCGGCGGACTTGGCTTTGATAACGTTCCCGTGGACGGCTCGACCAAGATGGACGACACCTTAATGGAATCCATCGAGCCGTACGATATTTCCGAGGCGGTTGATTTTCAGACCGCATATCTGTCGGGCTATCTCGCAGATAAATACGACGTGGACTCGCAGAGCAGTGTTGACCGCGCCAACGAGCGCATTAAGCGCAGCACCGAAGAGGCGTTTGCCTCCACCGTGGTAGGCTATAATACTGTGACACCCGTCAGCACGAATATCGGACTTCATAACGGCACGGCAAAATACGCGCTTTATCCCGTATGGATACTGAACACGAAATGGAATGGCAAAACCTATCATTTCGCTATGAACGGACAGACGGGTAAGATGGTTGGCGATCTTCCTATGGATAAAAAGGCATTCTGGACCTGGCTTCTCGGTGTGACTGGCGCGGTCAGCGCCGTAGCTCTCGCCTTAAGCTATCTGTTTTGGCTTTTGTAAGGAGGTGCGGAAATGACTAAACGTATTATAGCGATAATTTTTGCCCTTGTTCTGTTCGTTGGACTGTCGGTTGACAGCTTTGCCGCTGAGATGGGCGAGGAGAGCTTTGTTTACGATCAGGCAAATCTGCTCAGCTCCTTTGAGGAGAGCGAGCTTGCCGATCTCCTTCGCGATATAAGCCATGCGAACGGTGTCCAGGTGGTTGTGGCTACGGTCGATTCTACCGACGGTAAAAGCGCCGATGCTTACGTAAACTACTTTTATGACAGTATGGATCTTGGATACGGCGCAACCCGCGACGGAATTCTTCTGCTTGTGTCTATGTCGAACAGACAGTATCGTATACTGAGCAACGGCTCTGCGGCTGACGTGATCACCCCGAGCGCTATTGACGAGATATCCGATTCTATCGTTTCCTATCTTTCCGACGGCGATTATGCGGAGGCGTTTCTTGAGTTTGCTGATGAATGTGACAGCTATTACAGATTTGATATTGGTGAGCATCTCATTCCCGCACTCATAATCGGCGCCGTGGTAGGCGTTATCGTGGCTCTTATTCTTAAGGCGCAGCTTAAATCTGTGAGAAAGCGCTATACTGCCCACGAATACGTAAGGGCAGGTAGTATGAATATCAGCAAGTCGGCAGATCTGTTTCTTTATAGAACCGTCAACAGAACAGCGAGACAGAAGAGCAGCTCCTCAGGCTCGGGAAGTAGCTCGGGAGGCTCGCGCAATGTGGGCGGCGGCTCGTTCTAAGCTTAAAAAACATACATATAACAAAGTAAAAAAACAGCGAGACGGTATTATCCGCCTCGCTGTTTTTGTCAAATAATGCAAACTAAACTTGTCATATACTTTGTTTTTGCCTCGCTTCTTAAGATGAGACGCCTTGAAGCCTGATATCAATTATGCTATCGAGAGGAATGGTATATCCCCCCACTAAGGTAATTGTCCTCATGTGCTCGTCGATGCGACACAGCTCTCCGCGTACGGTGATATACGCGCCCCCGGATTTGTACTCATCGGGGCGAAAATAGGTAATAGAAACCGTCCGAACCTCCTCGGAGTGCATCAGGTCGGTCAGGGTGGAATTTATTTTTTCCTTTTCATATTCGTCAAGCTCTATTCGCCTGTCGGTAAGCCTTGCCGTCTCCTCCACCGCCTCCTCATATCCCGATAGGGCAGAGTAGGGAGCAAACTGAGCCGCTCTGTCATACCTCGGCATCGGTTCCCGCGTCAGCGATACGTGGTGCGGCATATCTATTATCTTCTCGTATTTCTCGTTCATTTTTAACCTGCAATTCGTTTGATTCGCACTTTAGCCAACAACAACCGAAATCGAATACGTTTTGAGAGGCGGATTTCTCGTAATAATGCGCCAAAACTCCTTGTAATATCCGCATATTACTGCGTCATTTCGGCTTTTCTTACAAAAAATACGCTCTCCCAAAATCTACAG
>JAFWXZ010000027.1 GCA_017522795.1 Clostridia bacterium
CACTCGCATCTGCCGTCAACAAATACGTGATTGTGAGGGGGAACATAGTTAGGATCTTCCTCACCGCACTCACATCTGCCATCAACAAATACGTGATTGTGAGGGGGAACATAGTTAGGATCTTCCTCACCGCACTCACATCTGCCATCAACAAATACGTGATTGTGAGGAGGAACATAGTTAGGATCTTCCTCGCCGCACTCACATCTGCCATCAACGAATACGTGATTGTGAGGAGGAACATAGTTAGGGTCTTCCTCTCCGCACTCGCATCTGCCGTCAACGAATACGTGATTGTGAGGAGGAACATAGTTCGGATCTTCCTCTCCGCACTCGCATCTGCCATCAACGAATACGTGATCATGCGGGGGAACATAGTTAGGATCTTCCTCACCGCACTCGCATCTGCCGTCAACAAAATTGTGGGTGTGCTCGGTCGTGGGAACGTCACAACGGTAGAGAGAAATTGCGTACTGAACGTCGTTTGTATCCCAAGGGCCATACTCCACTTCCTGCGTAACTCCCTCAAGGAAGCCGTCCTCGCCGCAGATAAAGTAAAATCTATCGTCAAACTCGCGCAGACGAAGGGTGAACATTGCGCCACCAACGCTGTCATAATGCTGAGCGTACATAAGAAGGTCGCCCTCCTTAACGTTTTCACCTATTACGCCCCAGGAAAGCTGCTCTGCGTGAGTGTTGCCTTCCCAATCTCTGTACGTATCCTCGGTAACCTCGGTGGTGTAGAAATCAATTATCCAGGCGGAAGAATCCCACTGACCGTACTCACCGTATGCATATCTGGGGACACCCATAAAGCCGTTGTAATCATAGCCTTGACTCTGGAAAGGATATACGCAATAGTTGGGAAGAATAGGCATAACCACGTGAAGCCCCTGCTCATCCTGGCCCCAGCTCCACTGATCGGGATTTACATCAAACATAAACTCAAGGGGTCTTCCGTCACCCGGAATATCCTGACCGACAAGGCTGATGCTGCCATCGGGAGCTGCATTAACGGGAATTGCATTTCCCACACCGTCGGGACACCAGATATTACTCTCTTCATCGGGATTAGAGTCATCAAGACCGCCGAGAACAAAATGCTGGCCGTTAACCTCGGCAACGAATATGTAAAGATCCTCCTCGTTCACATCATCAAGAGATGTAACTCTATTGTAAACGGGAGTATCAAGTCCGCAATTAACACACTTGCCTGTATCTTGGCTGAATTGGTGACCTGTTGCAGGGTCTTTCAAAATATCCTGCTCTCTGAGCCAATAATTATCCTCATCAACAAGATATTGCTTATTTTCGTCAAGGTAGCTGTAGCAATCCTCGCAATACCAATATGCGATGCATCCGGGTTCAAAGCAGGTAGGTGCTTTTCCCTCATAGAACACCGCATTCTCGTGGGAACAACCGTTATCCGCAAATACATACAGCGGCAGAATGCCAACAAGCATAACAAGGCAAAGGATAATTCCCACAAAACGAGCGCTTACATTATTTTTCATACTATCCTCCTTTGGTTGATCGTTCTTTTTTTCCTAATCCTATTCAGCCACCTCGGTCACAAGCTCAAAGGTAAAGATCTTTGAATTAAGGTCGTAGGTGAGGTCGTAGATGCCTGCGTTCGGGATATAAAGCATATTGCCCTCGTTGAACTCCATCACGGTGACCAGCGATCTGTCCGAATCCTCGTGGAGAATCATAGGAAGTGCCTCAAAGGCAGAGTTATCAATATAAATATTGGCGCTTTCTGTGAACTCAAAGCGCTTTGTAACTATGCCATTCTCGTCTGCGTGGGCCTCCTCGTAGGTGTCGCTATAAAACAGATATACCAATGCGTTCGCATAGCTGACGTCGTAAATATCAATCATCAGCACGCCTGTTTCTGTGTTATAGGTAAGGTCGGCCTTGCAGTTCCAGACGAAGCTGAACATATTGTAGCTCTCATGAAGCTTTACAAGCGAGGTGTCAACGGCAGGATCAAAGCTTATGGGAAGTTCCTCATAGTCGCTGTCCTTGATGGAAAGGTAATCTCCTGCCGAAACGGCGAGACCGGTATACTTAAACGTATTGCCCTCGGAATAAACGCTGATAAAGCTGCCCTCGTGGTAGATTATATATTTTTCGGAGGTGGTAGTGCCGCCGCCTTCTGTGCCGCCCGAGGCTACAAAGCGTACCTCGTGGGTGGTCTTGTTGATATAGAAGTCATATTTACCTGCCGTCTGGAAGGTGATGATTCTACCGTCGGTGACAATACCTGTCGTTCCCGCGGCGAGAGTCATATCTGAGATGTAGCTGCGATTGGTATCCCATACCTTGAACTCATCCCAGGCGCCGAGAGTCAGACCGAGATAGCACATCTCATTCGGGTCGTCCGGGTTTTCCACCAGGGTGAGCTTATTGTCATAGGAGATATAAATTGACATCGGCAGCACGGGATCTTCCTCGGGAGGATCTATCTCTGTGCCCTCCTCAGGTGTGATGGTCACAACGCCGTCTGCAATATTATAGCTGAGAGTGTACTTGCCCGCCTTTGAGAAGAAGAGCATAGTCGTACCCTCTGACTCTATAACGTTGGCAATGCCCGAGGGGGTATCCGAGGAGATGCTGACAGGCAGGAAGGAGTAGTCTGCCTTAAGGAAGGCTATATTGGTATATGCATCTGCCTCCAGCTCATAGGTAAGGCGTCCGCCGCTCTCCTCAAGCTCTACGAATCCGCCGTCAAGGTACATAAGATAGCCGTCGCCAAGGTCCACCTCTATAATGTTGATAACATTACAGTATGGCAGATATTCAACCACATATGTGCCTGCCTTCTTGAGCGTAATGCCGTATGCAGGCTTTGTGTAAGAGCCTTCCTTTATGCTGCCCACGTACTTGTCAATGGCATTACCCTCTACATATACCGTAGAGAGAAGCGTCCACGGCTTTCTATCGTAACGGTCGCCGATATAGAAGCTGTCTCCCGCCTCGGCACGAAGTATTCCTCTGTAAATGGAAATATTTTCAAGGTCAACCGTATCAAGCCATTCATCCTGTCTTGAGAACACATCGTCGGTCAGCTGCCATGTGTAATAGTTATACTCGTCATCGCCCTTTTCAAGCGTGACCTTTTCCATCTCGGTTGTCTCGCCGCCAAAAACGGTGATAGTAGGCTTTATGCTGTCCGGAAGATTATGGCGGGTAAGAGTTATCTTACCGTCGCCGCCTATATCAAAGGCAAGCCACCAGTCAGAAAGCAAACCCTCGGCAAAGACTATCTCGCCGTTTTTACCGCGGGAGTAGGACCACTTGTCCCAGTCGTTTGTGTCGCCGAGATCATCATAGTCATATACGGCGTCGGTGTTCATATCTATAACGCGGAGAGAGGTGGTACCGTCCGAGCCGAAAAGACCGAATACGTATGCCTTCATCTCGGGGTCATCGTAGTAATCGGTATAGCTCATCGGGAAGAGCATGGGCATATTATCGGTGCGCAAGCTGGTTATCTCAACGACAAGACCGTCGGGAATGTAGCCGTTCATAGAGAGCTCGGTCGTGCCGTCCTTTTTCAGAACGAGCCTCAGATCACAGGTGGCTGTAATACGAACCTTCTTGGTAACAGGATCAATGTTGCCTTTGCTAACGCCAAGGCTGCTGTATTTCCACTCGGCTACGGTATATTCAAGCACGGAGGAGGGATCGTCACCAATGCAAATACTCACCGTCTGACCCTCATTTACCGACAGATCGGAGAGTGAGAGGGTTATCTCGGTGTCATCCGCCTTATCCTGCTTAAGCTCGCCCGCTACCGCCCCGTCAAGACAGACAGAAAAATCGGGTGTAAGCTTTGGAATTATTGCATCAGAGATAAGCTGATGATCCCTGTCAAAGCTCTTACCGCACGCACTGCACTCATAGTAGCCGAGGCAGCCGTTCTCAAATAAGGTAGGAGCCTTTGCCTCCGTCCACGCGCCGAGCTTGTGATCGCCAAGCACGTATGTCACATCCTCGTCACCGCATTCTGTGCAGGTGCGTATTGCTTTACCTGTTCTGAGGCAGTCGTTTTCCTCAACTAAAACAAATTCGCCGTAGGAGTGATCGCCGTTCTCGCATTTCTTGGTATCGTGATTCGTGTTATCACAGGACGATAAGAAAATCGCAAGACATAGAGTGAGTAAAACAGTCAAGCATATCAGTCCAAATCTTTTTTTCATTTTTCTTTCCTCCTTTTCTTGCCCCCTGCCCCGAAGGACAGGGGATATTTTTCGTTAAAGTGCTTAAAATATATTACTGGTTTTTAAATACGTCTAAAAGCTCGGAGAATCTCTTTTCCTTGAATACTGCTATAAGATCGTTAAAGCTTCTCTTTCTGAGTCCGAACCAGATTCCTGCATATCCGCCTGCGGCGGCTACCACGGTAGAGCCTGCAACGATTGCGATTATTCCGCCCACGCTAAGGCCCTCGTCGGAATTGTTGGGATTCTCGGGGTTCTCGGGATTCTCGGGGTTCTCGGGATTCTCGGGGTTCTCGGGGTTCTCGGGATTTTCGGGATTCTCGGGATTCTCGGGGTTCTCGGGATTCTCGGGGTTCTCGGGGTTCTCGGGATTTTCGGGATTTTCGGGGTTCTCGGGATTTTCGGGATTTTCGGGATTTTCGGGATTCTCGGGATTCTCGGGTGTATCAAGGGTTGCGCCACAGGTGTCACAAATGCCGTTGCCATCAGCGTCCGAGCATTCGCTCAGAGTCTCGCCACATACGTCACAGTCGTGGTCGCTGTCGCCGTCATTACATTCGCTTGCCGCCCTGTTACAGTAGTCGCAGATATGACTGCCCTCTGCCGCCTCGTGTGTGCCCACGTTTCCAAAACAGGTGTCGCAGATATGGTCGGTGTTTACGTCCTCGCACTGGGTAACTACTGCGTGACAGTAGCCGCAATTATGACTGCCGAGCGCCGCCTCGTGAGTACCCATCGACTCGCCGTGAAGGTCGCAGAGATGGTTTCTGTCGCTGTCGATACAGGAGCCAACGTTCTCGCCACATACGTCGCACTTGCCGTCTCTGTTGTCGTCAGCACATTCGCTTACCGTTTTGCTGCAATAGTCGCAGGTGTGCTTTCCTGCCGCCGCCTCGTGAGTACCCACGGCAGTAGAACAGATGTCGCATCTGTGGTCAAGGTTGATATCCTCGCAGGAGGTTACTCTCACGCCACAGTATTCGCAGTTGTGTCCGCCCTCTGACGCCTCGTGAGTGCCAACGGTTGCATCACAGGTGTCGCACCTATGGTTGCGATCGTTGTCGGTTGGATGCAGACAGGAGTATTCGCACTCGGTACAAGCGCCATCCTCCCAGCTGTGAGGCTCCTCGGCAACAACAACGGTTCCACAGCAGCCGTGAACAAGCTTGTGGGTGTCGGCGTCGGTTATCCATTCAGCCTCCTCTACGTGAGAGGTGGGAACTCTGGTAGCAAAGCAGATATTACACTCTCTGTCGCATACGTCGTCAAAGATATGATCCTCGATGTCAAAGCGGTAGCCGTCACCGCCTACGCACTCCTTCCAGTGAGAGTCGCCGTCCTTCTGCCAAGTGTCACCGGGAGTGTGAACGTGGTCGAGGGTGGGAGTGATTACAAATTCGCATATAGTACAGATCTGAGGATTATGCTCGGTAGCCGCAGGGCCGGGTGTGTGAGGTGTGAGCTCGTCAATAGCTCCACAGCCCTGTACGGTACATACCCTTGCGTGACCATCGGGAACCTTATAATCAAGGGTTTCGGAGTAGATGTGATCGCCTCTTGTCTGGGTCTCAAAATATCTCTCATCGCTGATGCTGTCACAGCGTGTGCAGTCGTACCAATAGCTGTCAAAGTGCTGACAGTCCTCTGCCTCTGCCTTAAGGTGAGCATTGTCAACTATCTTCTCAACGTAGTAATGGCCGAGAGCCTCTCCGTACTCAAAGCTTCCGCTTCCGATCGCACCGCAGGTACAGCTGTAACGGTAGGTCGCCTTATGTGTGCAGTCGGCGCCGCTGACCTTATAATCCTCGGTCGCCACCTGCTGATCGAATACGCAGACGTGAGGAACTATTACCTCGCCTACGTTTATTGTGATAGATTTAACGCTTTCGTCAGCATCGGTAACGGTAATGGTAGCGGTGGTTGCCGCAACGCCCACTGCGGGACGGTTAGCTCTAACAACTCCCTCTGCATCTATTGTGATCCAGGAGGGTCCCTCTACCGAGTATACGTAGGGAGCCTTACCGCCGCTTACTGCACCGCTGACGTCAAAGCTTGTAGTTGCGTTCGTATATCCCTCGGGAATATCGAAGGAGCTTCTGTCCTCGAAGGCGAGCGAGCCGTAGCCGATGGTTATAGTGGTATATTCGCTTGCAAAGGCGGAGGCGGTGGGTGCGAATCTTATCTCGTAGCTGCCAACGCCAAGATTAAGTATATTACCAAGGCAGTTGATCCAACCGTCCTCGCCGGAGGTTCTGTACTGCATATTATTGTTAAGACCGGAGATTATGCCGTCATTTGCACCAAAAGAGGATGCGTCGGTCTTTAAAAGTCCGCCGGGTGCTGCGGGTCTGCTCGGGATCTGAAGCACCTGTGCATCACTGTCACAGCTGCCGCCGTTAACCCTTACTATATTCAAGGTCTTGCCGAGCCAGCTTGAAGGAATATTATAAACATCGTTTTCAGCAGTAAACTCTACTGTATCAATTCCATCTCCGCTGATGCGATAGGTGGCTCCTACCGTAAGATTCTTAAGTCTTTCTCTTATATAATCAACAGAAAGCGCAGGAGTTCTTTCCTTTACGTAAATAACAAAGCTCTTGGTAATGCCGAGCTCTACCGTTCTTACGTTTACGGTATAGGCTCCCGTATCACCGTATACGGTTATGTAAATCGTGCTTACACCGTTTATAGGAGCGCCAATATTCAGATAAACGTTACCGCTTCCGCCAACAACGGTAGCCTCCACGTTGGGATATTCCGCATCGGAGGGTGTAACGGTGGCTACCACCTGACCCGAGCCGTTTGGTAAGAGCGTAATGCTGTCCTTATTAAGCTCAAGTCCGCTTACAGGCTTGCTTGTGTTGTATGCGCCGTAGCTGATGGTGAACTCAATGCTTCTGTCGTCGGCGGTCTCATAGGTGCCTGCCGCATCGGTGGCTCTTATTGTTGCGGTGCCTGCTGTACAGGGCTTATATACCTGGCCGCCAAGCTTACCGTTATAGGTAGTGGTAAAGTCGATAGCCGAGGGCAGACGTCCCTCGATAACCTCGAACTTCCAGTAGTAAGAGCCCTGGTTTGCGGTATATCCGCCACGAATGTACGCCCAGAGGTTTACGCCAATGTAATCACCAACGTCGCCTGCGGGGATCTCAAGCAGACCGTCGCCTACCCACTTGAGAGGAGCGGGCTCTGCCGAATACTCGAATACTACGTGGTCGAGGATGTTGCCCTCAAGGTCTGCCATATAGAAGTCCTCGTAGTAATAGTGATCATCGGTGTCCTTCCAATAATAGTTATTATCTGCGGGGGTGGTGGTCACCGTGTTGGGATTCATATAATAAGGAACATAGCTTGCATAAACTGCGCCTGTCAGATCAAGCCTTCCGCCCTCGGTAAGATCGATATTAGTCGCACCGTCAATGGCAAGACAGTCATAGCTGCCACCCTGGTTGTCGGTGTATACGGTAATATCGGGAGAGGATTTTGATATGGATGCGGAACAGATACCGTGGATCTCGGTGTACTCGCTGCCACGTATATCAATATTTACCTCAACCGAGGAGCAGTCCTCAATGCTGACGGGTCCGTTATAGTTACCGTAAAGTCTTACCTTGCTTGCGCTTGTATTATTGTTCTTAAGGGTAACGCTCCAGCTCTTCGCCACTGCGCTGTCAACGAACTTAAGATAGCCGTACTGAGCGATGCCCGCAAAGCTCGAGTCGCCGGTAAAGTCGGATGCAAGATCCATATTTACACTACCGCCCGACAGGTACAGTGAAGCCTCAATGCCTGTATAGGACTTGGTGTAATTCTGCGGTGTCTTAATGTTAAGAGTGCCGCCCGCATCTGCCGAAAGATTAATATCCTTCGTAGCGTAGGTGGATTTAATACCTACGGTATTATCGTCGGTAAGGGTTATGGTGTTGTTGCCCTTAAGGTGAATATTAAGCAGACCCTCGGTGCTGATGGGACCGCCGTTATATCCGTTAAGAGTAAGGGTGGCAGTATCACCGTCATAGCTCCAGCCTGCGCCTGAGCCATCGGTCTTCATATTAACGGGATCCGCACTGCCTACGGTAACGAATCTGTCCTTATCGGCAACAGCTCCGTAATCGATAGTAAAGGTCAGCTCTCTGTCATCGGAGTAGTCGTAGGGAGTGCCGTTCTTATCGGTGAAGAGGATGGTAACGCTACCCGCATCGCATGGAGACTCGAAGCGACCGTTAAGCAGACCGCCCTGGTATGCAATATAAAGTCCCTCGGGAAGCTGTCCATCCGTCACCTGCGCCTTAAGATAGTAGCCGTCATAGGTGCTGGTACCTCTGATAGCGGCGAGAAGATTAACCGAGAAGTTGTCGTCAACCTTGCCTGATGGAATAGAAATATGATTTTTGCCTACCCATTTAAGCTCGGCGGGAGTGTCGCTGTATTCAAAGACAGTCTTTTCGCAAATCGCACCGTCAAGGGTGGAGAGAATATAATCGCCCGAATACATTGCGCTGTTATCGTACTCAAGCCAGATGTAGTCGTTATTCTCGGGAGTGGTGGTAACGGTATTTACGCCGGATGAGCCACCGATAGAGTTCATTCCCACGGTGCCGTTCAGCTCAACGTAGCCGCCCTCGGTGAGCGACATAGACTGAAGCGAGTCTACTACCATACGGTATTTTGCAAGACCGCCGCTGTTGTCGGCAGTCGCCACTATTCTGGGAGATGATTTGTAAACGTCAAGATAGTTGAAGGCGATAACCGTATCGTTCTCCGAGCCTACAAGATCCACGTTGACCTCAACGTCACTTCTCTCGGCAATATTCATTCCGTTGTAGAAGCCGTAGATCAGGCCGCTTGAATCCACGGTGCGCTCAATATCCACGTTTATTTCTACTCTGCCCGTTCCCCCACGGTCAAAGCTTGCGTTACGCTCGAAGGCATAGAGAAAGCCCGAGGAGGCGGTGGTAATATCAATATTAAGTGTACCGCTCTTGAATATGGTTGCGCCCGAAACTGCGGAGAAATAGGTATTAAGATCGCCTACGATATTAAGCGTACCGCCCTCGTCAGCGGTGATAGTCGCCGTGCCGTCTGCATAATTAAGATTAATACCGTACTGCGTTCCCGACGTAGCGGTGGAGTCAAGGGTCAGGGTGTTCTCGCCCACCAGATGAAGATTAATATCTCCGTTGGTGGTGATGCTTCTGCCGCTGTAACCGTTAAGGGTAAGGGTTGCGCTCTCCGCATCCCAGCTGTATCCCTGTCCGCTTGAATTGGCTTCCGACGTCATAACAGTCTGGGTGCCGTCGGTTGCGGTCAGGGTAACGGCGGTGGCATTAAGAGCCGAAGCCTCCCCCGGCAGCATAAGAAAGCCCACGCCGACAGCAATCATCAGCGCCAGCATACTGCATATCAGTCGTAAATTCATTTTACCGGTAGTATTTTTCATAATAACTCCTCCTTAAAATATTTTCTTTACATCTCCATTATAGCAATTCAAGGCAGAAAAATATATAAAATAAGAGGGTGCTTTTCGGGTAATGTGGGGGTGTTTTATGGGTGTGCGGGCAAAAAGAAAAGACGGTATTTTGAAAAATACCGTCTTTATGTCAATATTAGTTGTCAAATTTAATCACTTTTATCGCTTCCGAGCATTGCGTAGATCTCGTCTCGGTGGCTGACACCGATAGCCTTATAGAGCGCAGACGTGTGCATCTTTACGGTGTTCTCGGAGAGGTGAAGGTCGAAGGCGATCTCCTTCCTGGTTTTGCCGTCAAGGATACCCTCGAGGATATCAAGCTGCCTCGGAGAGAGCGAGGTGCCCTCGGGCAGTCTTGAGATGATCTGCTCCACCCTGTCCGCACGGTCGGCAGAGCTTACGATGATGACCCTCTGCCTTTCCTCATTGGGCGTGGGAACCTGGTCCACGTGAACGTAGTCCTGGAGCATCCAATGAATGATAAACAGAATAAGCTCGCTCATCAGATAGGACACCGAGAGAAACTCAAAATTAAGGGGTACAAGCTTCTCCACGATCCACATTCCGATATTGCAGAGCACCACCGAGAGCATAAGGCCCGCCAGCTTGTGAGAGCCAACGCGATTCTTTGCAAGCGAATAGAAGATTACCGTCAGCATCGCCACAAAGTAGCCCAGCACGTACACAAGGTAAAGGGGATGCAGGTGGCCGTACTCCTTGACAAGCCTGGTTGCGCCGTCCACAAATTCAATGGACACGCTCTTGTAATACCAATCAAGATGACCTGTGGTAAGTACCAGCGAATAGATCACAGCGCCAATGCTGATAAGAATGGCATAGAGCGCCTTTGTACGCTTGATGCCGCAGAGCCTTGCAATAATGAGGAACATACTCATAATCACTACCACCTGGCCGAAGTAAGCAAGCTTATTTGCGAAAAGAGCAAGCTCCACCGTCTTTGACGCCGAGAGGATGAGATAGCCGAGATTTACCACACAGATACCTATATCAAGAAGGAACAGCCAAATGTCCCTTCGTTTTTTTGCTATCAAGAAATACCCAACGGGTATAATGAGTGAAATAGCAAAAATAACGCAATATACCGCTGTCATTTCTTACCTCCATAGAATTTTGTCAAAATCAAGATCTGTCTTTTGGATAAAATATTATATCATATTTTAATATATAAGTCAAGAGCCACCCTGAAGGATGGCTCTTTTGTTTTTATTAAAAATTATTTATCAATAAACAAATGTCTTGGCAGACCGTCTACCATAAATGGTGAAAGCTCGCCGATGATGAGGGGGCGTGCGTAGGTATCGAACTCCTCGGACACGTAGGTGCCGTCATTTATAATCCAGTCGAGAGGAACGCACTTCTCCTTATTTGCGATCTCGCGGATGTCCATAACGTCGGTGACGATAGAATAGGGGTTGTCGGAGATACGCTTGAAGACGATCATCTTGCCCGTCTCGCCGCGCAGGGCAGCCATAACCGCGTCAGCACCCGCCATAAACGCCTCGGTAATATCGCGGCGGGAAACGAGGTGGGATGCGCAGCGCTGGAGAGTTGCGAGAACGATACCGCGGCACTTTATACCCAGCTCGTCGGTCAGGAAGTCGGAGAGATAGAGCGCCGTACCGCCGAGAGCCTTATGGCCGAAGGAGTCCACGAGAGTGGTATTCTTATTCGCCTCGCAGACATACCTGCCGTCTGCGGTCTTGATACCCTCGGAGACGGCTACAATAACAGCCTTGCGAGTCTTTTTCAGCTCCTTGATCTCGGCGAGGAACTTATCGTGATCGAATACTACCTCGGGCAGATAGATAAGATCGGGACCGGTGCAGTCCTCCGAGCGAGAAAGTGAAGCTGCGGCGGTGAGCCAGCCTGCGTTTCTACCCATTATCTCAACCACGGTGATAGAGTCGTTGGGATAGGTCTTGGCATCGCGGATGATCTCCTTCATAGTGGAGGCGATATACTTTGCCGCAGAGCCAAAGCCGGGGGTGTGGTCGGTGCAGGCAAGGTCGTTGTCAATGGTCTTTGGAACACCCATAAAGCGAATATCCGAGCCGATCCTTGCCGCGTATGCAGAGAGCTGCATAATGGTGTCCATAGAGTCGTTTCCGCCTATATAGAAGAAGTATTTTACGTCAAGGCCCTTCAGTATGTCAAATATTCTGTCGTAAAGCTCGGGTGCCTTATCCGCGTGGGGAAGCTTAAAGCGGCAGGTGCCGAGGAAGGATGAGGGTGTGCGCTTGAGAAGCTCAATGTCGAGGTCGTTCTTGATATAGTCGGAGATATCAATGTATCTTTCCTCGAGAAGTCCCTCAATACCGTTGCGCATACCGTAGACTGTGCCACAGCCTGCGTCCCTTGCGGTCTTGAAAACTCCTACAAGGCTTGCATTGATAACCGAGGTAGGACCGCCTGACTGGCCTACCATTACGTTTCCACGCGTCATAGATGTGTTCTCCTTTTTCGTTATATATTAATTTGTTTTCCGTCAGAATAATTTAAAGGTGATCTGTACGTAGCCGCCCGAGATAAGACTCTTCTCGCAGACGGTGACGATGTTTGGGCTGCTGAGCAGAGAGGCAAGCAGCGGACTCTCCTGAAAGGCGAAGGTAAAGTCAAGGGTTATGGTTCCCGCCTCCTTATCTGCTGTGATCCAGCCCTCCTGCATCTGGGTGCAGAGGAAGTCAAAGACCAGATCCACCTCGCTCTTATCAAGCTTTACGCCTCCGATATATGTCTCGCCAAGCTGTCCCGTGACCGCCGCCAGAGGCGACTCGCCCGTATGGAAATCAACCGAAATCGTAATAACGTAGCCGTTCAGGTAAAGGTCAACGTGAATGTTGATAAAATCGTCGGATACGGTGGTATAAACCTCTCTCACCGCCATAAAGGCGCAGGAGCCGTCTCGGCTGTTGACAAACTGCCAGACCGTGCCGACCAGCTCGTGATCCGAAAGGAGCGCGTTGATATCTCTGTCGGCTATCTTGAAGCCGGGGCGCAAAAGTCCGCTGTTGCTCTCAAGCTGGGTGAGGAGCAGGCTGACAAGCGAGAGCTTCTCCCTCTCGATAAGTCCTTTATGGGCAGATATATCTCCCTCTGCCGATAGCAGCTCGGTAATAGCACTCTGCTCCTCGGCGTTAAGCCTGTCATAGCCGTTTACATAGTATTTTGAAGCAAGCGCCACCCTGTCACTGCCGATAACGCCGCGGGCAAGCAGTTCGGATGTAAAGCTATTGACACCCATAAGGCTGTCGTCCCGTCTTGCGCCGAAGCTACCGAGGTCGATAGTCACTTCCACGTCCTCGGGGCTTGAAATATCAAATACCACCGCGTCGGTGCGCACGAGAAGCAGATTGTAAAGCGCATTGATAAGGCTGGCATTCGGATCCTTCTTTATCTCCTCGGAAACCAGCGTGCCGATGTTTTCTCTCGTCAGGCGAACGTTCAGAACCTCGCCGTCCCAGAATGAAACGATCTCCTGCTCGCTTAGCATATTGACGATAGTTCCCTTAAGATTCAGTGACGTAAGCAGTCCCGAGTCAATGGGCATCTTACCCACGCAAAGTCGGCTTATACGGGCGCAGAGATCTATGCCTCCCTCGTCGTAAAGCTCTATATCACCCGACAGCATAGTCTCAAAGCCGTAGAGAGCAATAGGCAGACAGAGCCTGTACTCCTCTCCGCTTTTCTCAAGGTAGATGCTCCGTGCGCGAAGGGGGCCGAAGCTGAGCTTTGAGCGGAAGGCGTAGAGCAGCTCGTTTATATCATAGCCGTCAAGGTGCAGATGCGCCACACCCTCCGAGTCGGTGGATGAAAGGGCGCGGACAAGGTGGATAACGCCCGCCTCCTCCCCCGAGAGATCCCTCTCTACTATCTGAGGATCGGTGTTGTCGGTAGGATCCAACACAGCGTCAAGCAGGGCGATAACGCCAAAAAGCGCAAGCGACAGCGAAAGACCAAAAACTATAATAAGCTCTCTTACTCTCATTTTTAAAAGCTCCGTTTCTTTATTTACAATTATATTATATAATAAACCCGCCGCCTTTTGCAAGGGATTTGACAAAAAAAGAGCCAAGCGAAATTCGCTCGGCTCTAAGGATATTTGTTGCTTTTATAAATTTACTTCAAAGCTTAATCAGCAAGGACGAAGCTCCAGATCTTCTTATAGGTTTCCTCATCGTTATAAGAAAGAAGATCCGCGTAAAGGAGAACCTCCTCTACCGTCATATAATCCTCCTCGGATTCAAGAGAATCGGTATAGGTGAAGAGCTTAAGATAGCTTTCCTTTGCGGCGTCAAAGCCATCGCTGTATATTTTGGTATAGAGCTGAAGAGCGTTGATCGCAGATATGGAGTAGGAAATATAGTAGCAGGGAGAGGTAATGGTCATACCGTATCTCCAATAATCGTTCTGACGGTAGATGTCCGCAATGCCAAGCTCCGCGGAAATGCTGGAATAAAGGAGATCGTATTCGTCGGCGGTGATCTTTCCGTCTTCCATAATTATGTCAGCGTTAGGACCGTCGTAGCTGTTAAGATATATAGCCTGCTCGAAGCAATCCACCTGTACGGCAGACATGATCGTGCTGAGCATATTGAGTATCTGATAGGTTTCTACAAGCTCAAACGCCTTCTCGCTTATCTGGCTCTTTACGTAATAGATAAAGAGCATCTCATCACCCTGCGAATGAGTTTCAAGCAGATCGAAGGACTGACTGTACTCCGACATATTATAGATCTCATTCATATAATGACCGAACTCGTGAGCTATGGTCGTTGCGTTGTCATAATTCTTACCGAAGTAAGCAATAGGAATCTTCTTATCGTATATAAAGGTGACATATGCGCCCTCGTAGGTGCCGCGGAAGAGATTGCCGTCTGCCATCAGGTTGTTAAGGTGGTCGGAGAAGGATATCTGCTTATCGGGATTGGAGGTGAACGCCATCGACATATCGTCTATATAGTCGTTGAATATCTCGTTTGCCTCTGCGTTTTCAAAGAAGCTATACATAACTACGCTGTAATATTCTTCAATATCGGGGTTGGTATAGCCGTCTATCGTTTCCCATCTTTCATACATTTCATTATAAACGGGAGCTATGTATTCCCTAACGTACTCGACAAACGCCGCTACGTCCTGATAGGTGTAATCTCTGTCGTATACGTTTTCGTACGCATACTCAAGATAGTTGTCATAACCGAGAATCTCCGCCATTCTGTTGTTATTCTCAACGAACTCGGCGTAGAGTGCGGGAACGTCGGGGCTGGCAACGGGATCCTCAATGCTGTTGAATTCAAGCTCGATAGCGTCGTTTCTCGCCTTGAGGGCAACGTACTCCGGATCTGCAAGAGCTCTGCTGTCCGAAAGGAATGCAAGTATCTCCTCCTCGGTCGCGCCGTAGAAGAAGAAGTCGCGGTACATAGAATCGTACCAGGGCTGAGAGAGCGAGTAGAACTTTGACACAAGATCTGTGTAGTAGTTCTGCATATCGTTATAGATCTTCTCAAGCTCCTCGTTCTTGTTATCGCAGTAATAGAGAGTCATAGCGATGGAATACTGTCCCTGGGCATCAAAGATAAGGTCGCTGTATTCTTCGTAAAGTCCCTCGGCGATCATATACGAGTCGTAAAGCTCGCCAGACTCGGCATAGCCGTGAAGCGCGGGATCGTAAGCCTCTGCCGCGTCAAGAATCGCCTCAAGCTCGGTATGCTTTGCGTCAAGCGCCGCCTTCTCGGCATCGCCGAAGCTGAATACGAGATCGTCGGTATACTTACCCGTTCCCTCGGCAAGCTTAACCGCTTTGCAGCCCTTGTTCGTGCAGACGATAAGACGGGATGCCTCAACCGCCTCGCCCCACTTGTGATCGGTGGGCTCGACAGGCACGGTTTCCTTCTTAACGCAACGAGTGCATTTATAAATGATATAGCCGTACTCGTCGCAGTTGCCGGGTATTTCATTATAGAGCTTCATATCGTGACCAAGCTTTGCGGGGTACTCCTTCTTGGTCTCGCCGCAGATGGAGCATTCGTATACGATCTTACCGTCTGCAGTACAGCTTGGATCCATAGTTTCTGTAATCACGAAATTACATTCGTGGGGATCCGGCTTGTCGTCCCCGGGATTCTCATCACCGGGATTCTCATCACCGGGATTCTCGTCACCGGGATTCTCGATATCGGGGTTAGAATCAGGGTTGTTATCGGGCGTGGGTGTGCATGCCACGATCAGAACCAAAGCGCAGATCAAAAGTAATAAGGCTAATAATTTTTTCATAATTTTTTCCTCCGATTTATGAAAAATAAAATATGAAGGTATTTTATCATATATATGCCAATTTTTCAAGTGTTTTTGCAAGTTTTTTTGCATTTTATTTCATTTTTATATTACAAATGTTTTTTATTCGGTTAAGTTGCACTTATTTTTGCAAGACCATTTGTGCAAAATGTCAAAAAAGGGCTCGGATGAGCCCTTTTTTATGTATGCTGTTATTCGTTTATACCTCGCAATTTGCCTCTGCCTTGATCTGACGGTAGAAGGCTGCAAAGGATGCCTGCATATAGGGGGTGAGCCAGAGCATACCGATGCCGAGGGTAAGCACGCTTAGCATCGCCCAGCCGAAGAAGCTGAAGGACAGGCAGAACAGACGCCAGCGGTTGCCCTTCATAAGACGCTTTGACTCCGCCATAGCCTCTCTCGCAGTCATATGGGGGTTATCCGCCATAACGAAGCTGACCATAGCGTAGCTGTAGCTCTCTATAATGCCGGGAATGATAAACAGAAGCATCCAGAGCAGCACGCGAAGTCCCACGAGAAGTCTTGCAACCAGGGCAGTCTTCCACTGATCGAAGCGGCTGAAGATCGTGCTGACAGAGGTATATCCCTTGTCAACGAGGTCAAGGTTGAGCTGAGCATAACCAACGCTGACGCCCGAGCCGACGATAAGGCATATGATAGAGTACACGAAGCCGATCACGGCGAACACTCCGATAATGATTAAGAAGGTTGTGAGGATTTCCTCGTTAATGCCGAGCTGCGCCATAAGCGCCTCAAGCTCTGCATCGGTCATATCCTCGGTGGTGGTGAAATCAAGGGAAAATCCGCCGCCCGTGCTGATACCGCCGAGAATCGATGCGATAAACGCGGCAATAACCGCAACAAACCAGTTGCCCTGCAGGGCTCCTCTCGCCCTTTGTCTGAAATCAGATGAGGTCATAATTTTATCTCCTTTTACAAGTTTTTGCTAATAATAGTTGTCAAAACGTAGTTTTTATTCAAAATATTCAATGATAATCATATAGATATACATTCCGCTTCCCGCGCTGCCTACCGAGTATGTTCCCGCCTCCTCAATATCGAGGGAGCTGACAAGCACCGAGGTGGGAGCCTCAAAGGAGCCGACAGTCTGCTTCGCGGAATCAACGAGGGCGAGCGTTCTCACGTCAGAGCCCGAGGATCTTACCGCCACGGTGACGGTGCAGGGGCCGTCCACGGTGAAGGATATATATCTATTGGAGCCAAAGGTCGCCTTGCCGCCCACGCTGAGACCGTAGGTGTTCTCATAGCTTACGGTGCCGTAGGTGAAGTTTACCTTGCTGGACTTTTTATCCATCGCCTTTGCCTCGGTGGCAACGAGAGTAAATTCGCCCTCGGTGACGGTTTCGGTGTACTTATCAAGAGCGAGGTCGTCGGCATCAAAGATGACAGTCTTCGTAGGCTTAGGTCTGTTGAGAATCTCAAACGCCTTTACGGTAGCCTCCGCCGCCTCGAGCTTTGCAAGATTGGTGACCTGGGATCTGTAATCCACGTTAAGACCGTTGTACGCAAGCCTTATCTGCTCGCACATCTGACCGATCTCCTTATAGTTATCGCCGGTGATCTCACCCATAGTGTCAAGCTCGTTGATCTTGGAGATGATCTCCTCTGGCTGCGCGTACCATCTGTCAGGATTCGTCACGTTTACGGTGGTAAAGAGTGCCTCGATAAGTCCCGCGGTGGACTTGCTCATAAGGTTAGAGGGATCTATAAATTTCTCGGGAGCGGTGAGCACCTTATCTGCGAAGCTGTAAGCCTGTGCGTTGGCAAGAATCGCCTCCGCAACGGCAGCAGCCTGCAGGAACGCGCCGTACTTGTTATAATGTGTTGCCTCGATGCCCGTATAGCCCTCTGCGGTGTTGCCGTAGGTTGCGTCATAGCCGGTAGGCCAGCTACCCGTAAGCTCGTTGGGCTTCAGAGCCATAAGGTAGTTTGCATAAGTAGAGGTTGCGGTCTCAAGCATCTCCTTCGACTCTGCGAAGAGGTCGATAAGCAGACAGTTTTCCTCGCTTGCGAGCTGACGGACAGCCTCTACGTATGCGAAGTTTTCACCGTGAAGACCTGCGCCGCCGACTATCTCCTTGCCCGAGAACTTTACTCTAGCAACGGGAGTGACGAGAACGGGAATAGCGCCCACGCTTCTCGCAAAATCAATATACTGCTTCAGATACCACTTGAAGCTACCGTCACCGTAGGCATAATACTCGTCGCCGTACTTTGCAATGGTAGAAAGCGCGGTGGATTCCTCCGAATCGGATGCAAGATTAATATATGCCTCGGGCAGATAATCTGTCGCACGCTTCTCGGCGGGGGTAGTAGGATAGATGCCGTTTGCATCGGGAGTGCCGAGGGGAGTCATTCTGTCATACATCGTGCCGTACGAGGACGCCTTCTTGGTATCGTCGTCGTTGTGACCGAACTGAATGAAGAGGTAGTCGCCCGCCTTTATCTCATCGGCAATGGAGTTGCCGCCGTTTTGGGAGAAGGTATAGTCCGAGCCCTCTATATCGTAAAGTCTGCCCTCGTTGATAAAGGAACGGGAGCTTCTGCCGCCGTGAGCGGCATTCTTAACTACTATATCGTCACCGAGGAAGTAAGATAGGAACTGTCCCCAGCCTGCTATGTACTGATTTTCCTCATAGGTCTTTACAGTAGAGTCGCCCGCAAGGAAGATTACAGGTGCGCGCTCCTCGGGAGGAACGGGAACGCCCTCGCCGCAGTTATCGCAGATCGCATCGCCGTCAGCATCCTTGCAGCCATCGGTGCAGGTAGGAGGATCGACCTTATCGTCACCTGTGGAATCGTCGCCCAATGGATCGTCGTTTTCTCCGCCTGTAGTACCGCCGCCCGTGTTATCCGAGCCGCCGCCTACGTCGGTGTTATCGTCCTTGCCGTCGTCATTGGCGGGGATATCGTCAACGTCGGGATTATCGTTATCGGGAATAAGTCCCTCTATAACCGAGCAGGACGCAAGTGAGAATACGAGAATGAATGCTATAAGTAAACTAACTATCTTTTTCATAACGGGTATCTCCTTAATTATTTTTATGTACATTTTAATTTTAGCATTATTTGCTTTTCTTGTCAATATTTTTTATAAGAAAAAGGGGCGTTTGCCCCTTAATCCTTTGTTGTTTATTTAGTCTGCCTCTCGGCATAGAGATTTACAAGCTCGGCAAGCTCTGCCTTGAACTCATCGCCCGACAGGTCAAGACCCTCAAGCTGAGTGATAAGCCTGTCAAGGTCAGCGTCTGCCTTATACTCCGAGTCGCGAAGCAGAAGGGCAAACTCTATAACCGATGCGACGAAGAGATTTTCGTCGGTGGGCGTTTCGTTATAATCGTTAGTCATTACGCTGAGGGTAAGCTGATGCTCCTCGGTGGCATCGCCGCCTGCGTTCTCGGTGGGCTTATACTTTATGATAACGTCGGCAACCGATGCGACAGAATCGTCCCTCAGTATCTCGGGATTAGTCAGCTTTATCTCGTAAACCACCGTGACGGTGTGTCCCGAGCCAAGCTCTCCCGCATCGGTATTTGAATCGTTGAACTGATCCTCGGTGAGCAGCTTGTTTTCATAGCCGATAAGACGGAAGCTCTCCACGTACTCGCTGTTGAAGCTGATGCCCGCCTTAACGTCCTTTGCAACCGTGACGATGCTGCCGCCGATGCCCTCGACGAGAGCGCGCCTTGCCTCCTTAACGCTGTCGATATAGCTGTATGTGCCGTTGCCCTTGAGGGCGAGAGTCTCCATCTTCTCCGCCTTCAGATTTCCTCTTCCGAAGCCGTAGACCGAGAAGTAAACGCCGCTCTGGCGCTTCGCGGCAATAAGCGTTTCAAGTCCCGCACTGGTGACCGTTCCTACGTTAAAGTCGCCGTCGGTGGCAAGGATAACACGGTTGTTGCCGCCCTCGATAAAGTGCTTCTCGGCGAGAGCGTACGCCGTACGAATACCCGCCGAGCCTGCGGTAGAGCCGCCCGCGCTGAGATCCTCAATTACCGCCATGATCTTCGCCTTTTCATAGCCGTAAGCGCCGTCAAGCGCCACGGTGTCCGAGCCCGCGTAGGTGACGATGGACACGCGATCCTCGGGATTTAAGCTCTCGGCAAGCATCATAAACGCCTGCTGTACCAAGGGAAGCTTATCCTCCGAGTACATAGAGCCGCTGGTGTCGATAAGAAAAACAAGATTATTCTTAACTCCCGAGAAGTCTATCTCCTCTGCCTTGAGGCCAACGGTGAGCAGCTTCGTTTCGGGATTGTAGGGATTGTCAAAGATAGAGGCGTTGAGCGCGAGGATATCCTCTCCCTCGGGAGCCTTATAATCATAGCTGAAGTAGTTGAGCATCTCCTCAACCCTTACCGCGTTCTTCGGAACATTGTATCCGCCCTTGATAATATCGCGCAGGTTGGGATAGGAGGCGGTGTTTGCGTCAATGGAGAAATAGCTGGTGTTGTTTTCGTCCGTGCTGACAAAGGCGTTTTCGGTGATCTCGGTATATCCCTCGTTTGAAGTATCGCCAAGCGCACCCTCGGGAGCCATAGCGGAGTCCTTGCCATCGTAGTAGCCACCGCCTGCCGCGTCGTTCATATCGCCCGACGCAGCGCAGGAGGCAAGCGAGATCAGCATAACAAGGCTGAGGATCAGCGAGATAAGCTTTAAAAGATTCATTTTACGCATAATATTTCTCCTTTTCGTCTATGTATTTTTTTCTTTTCACTATATAAGACACAAAAATTTAAGAAAGGTTACAGGATCAGCAGAATCTTCCTTAAATTTATTTTACCATATCACATATTTGCTGTCAATATGATGTAATTATTAAATATTATTTGTTAAAGTATTGACAAAGTCGAATTTTGGAGTATAATATAAAATGAACAGGTTCATTTAAACCACGGGAGAGAGCTATGGATACCGTTTTTGAGAAAATAAAGGAAATATTTGCCGACAGAAAAAAGCGCGGGATCATAATATCTTCTGCATCGGCTGCCCTGCTGATAGCGATAGTCCTCGGCTGCGCGATATATCTTAACGACTACTATCGCGCCGACTACGAAGCGGTAGCAGAGGCGGTTGCCGAAGCGACAGACATTAAAATATATGAACCCCAGGAAAAAATCACCGTGTTCAGTCCCGCATATGAAAGCGAGATCGGCTTTATCTTCTATCCGGGCGGCAAGGTTGAGGCAAAAGCCTACGAGCCCCTTATGGCAGCCCTGGCAAGCCGAGGCATCGTTGCGGTGCTGTGCGAGATGCCCTTTAATCTGGCAGTGCTTGACGTGGGCGCGGCAGAGGGAATACCCGA
This sequence comes from Clostridia bacterium, assembly GCA_017522795.1. Lineage (GTDB taxonomy): Bacteria > Bacillota > Clostridia > Oscillospirales > CAG-272 > UBA1740. The sequence goes on from JAFWXZ010000027.1 coordinate 21,335, forward strand.
GATGCTGCCCGAGGTTAAGAACTGGTATATCGGCGGTCACTCTCTCGGCGGCTCTATGGCGGCAAGCTATCTTGCGGACAATACCGATAAGCTCGACGGCATTGTGCTGCTCGGCTCATATTCTACCGCCGACCTGCGCGGCAGCCGTGTTCTCTCCGTCTATGGCAGCGAGGACGGGGTTATGAACCGCGAAAAATACGGGCAATACCGTCCCAATCTGCCCGAGGACTTTACCGAGGTGATAATCGAAGGCGGAAACCACGCCTGCTTCGGTATGTACGGTGAGCAGGAGGGTGACGGCAGGGCAACTATAACAGCCGAGGAGCAGATAGACCTCACCGCCGAATACATCGCCGAATTTATTATGCAATAAAATAAAAAGGATAGGTAATCTATGCCTAAGATAATCGAAAACCTGCGCGAGCAGCTGCTTTCCGAGACAAAGCGGCAGATTGACGAGCGCGGATACGGAAGCACCACCGTGCGATCGGTGGCAAACGGATGCGGCGTTGCAGTCGGCACCGTGTACAATTACTTCAAATCAAAGGATATGCTTATCGCCTCATTCATTCTGAAGGACTGGATGGACTGTCTTAATGAGATCTCCAAGCATCAGAAGTCGGACAGGCGGGAGTATCTTGAGTTTATACATCTTTCACTTCGGGATTTTGCCGACAAGCATATATCCCTCTTCTCCGACAAGGATGCGGCACGGGTGTTTCAGCTCTCCTTTTCGGTAAGGCACAAGCAGCTCCGCGCCCAGCTTGCCGAGCAGATAGAGCCTATTGCCAATGACGGCTTCCTCGCCGAATACGTTGCCGAGGCTATGCTCTGCTGAACTATGGCGGGCAGGTCCTTTGACGAAATATATCCCCTTTTACCCGAGAAAATCAAATAAAAATTTATATAAACAAAGGAGTAAACAAAATGAGCAGTTTTGAAAATCTTCGTATCGTGGACAACTTCTATCAGACATCTCTGTATTTCCCTATGCCCACGGTAGTAATCAGCACACTCTGTGAGGACGGCAGCACAAACCTCGGTCCTTACTCGCTGGTTCAGCCCTACTACGTAGCAGGAAAGGATTACTATGCAATGCTTCTCTGCTGCCGTAATTCGTCGAACACCGCGCAGAACATTCTCCGCAACGGAAAGTGCGCCATCAACTTTATCGACGACAATCCCAAGACCTTCAAGGAGGCTGTAAAGCTCTCCTGGCCCGGTGACAAGCCCCACGAGAAGATGCCTAAGTGCAAATTCAAGCTTGAAAAGAGCCTTATCCACGAGGAGACAGGCGAGGAGCGTCCCGAGGTTATGAGCGACGCTATCGAGGTTATCGAGTGTACCTGGGTACGCGAGCTTGAGGGCGCGGATAAGTTCCTCGCGGGCGAGCTTAACGGCTACGAGCCCCCCTACAACGATTTCAACGGTATCACCTCCAAGTTCGGCGCACACTTCATTCTCAAGGTAGACAAGATCCTTATGAAGAAGAAGTATGCCGACGCTATAATAAACGGCGTAAGAGCAAAGGACTTCCCCGCCCTTCCCGTTGACTACGGCTACCGTGATTCCAAGAACTTCTGGTTTCACAGAAAGACAAAGATGCGCGCAGAGCTTCTCCAGGTTCGCGAGGCTTCTCTCGAGTCCGTGCGCTATGCGGCAGACAGAGCCGACGACACGGTTAAGTTCACCGACGACGCGCTCAAGACCATTCTCGGCGTTCCGAGAGTATTCCTCTCCGTAGTTCTCAAGGGCTGCGTTCAGTGGGCGAAGGAGAACAACGTCACCCTCATCACCGAGGAGCATATGAAGATAATTAACGACAAGCGCGCCAAGGAAAAGGCTAAAAAGTAAAGGAGAGTTTACAAAATGAAGATTGTATTAGCAGGTGCGTTCGGAAATCTGGGCGCAGAAATATTAAAGTGCCTGTGCGCTGACGGTCATGAGGTCGTAGCGGCAGACCTTAGAGAAAGAGAGATCGAGGGCTGCGGTGGTAAGTACACCTTCAAGTCCATCGACGCCACCAATCCCGAGAGCCTTAAGGGCCTCTGCGACGGCGCGGATATGGTTATCTCCACCGTTGGCCTTACCGGCGCATCCACAAAGGTGACCTCTTATGACATCGATCTTAACGGCAACCTTAACCTTCTTAACGAGGCAAAGGCTGCAGGCGTTAAAAAGTTCAACTACATCTCGGTTATCTCCTGCGACGAGCCCGGCGCTGAGAAGGTGCCTATGCTCCACGCAAAGTATCTCTTCGAGGAGGAGCTTAAAAAGAGCGGTCTTGAGTACATCATTCACCGCCCCACAGGCTACTTCTACGACATCGCAAAGGTATTCAAGCCCTACGTTGATAACGGCGAGATGCAGCTTCTCAAGGGCTTTGGCGGCGTAAAGGCAAACGTTGTTGACTGCCCCGATTTCGCTCGCTTTATCGCAGACACTCTCGATAAGGTAAACGTCACCTACAGCGTAGGCGGCAAGGAGACCTACACCTACGAGGAGATGGCTGCTATGTGCTTTGAGGCGGCAAAGAAGCCCCTCAAGATCAAGTGGGCTCCCATATGGCTCTTCGGTATTCTTGCAAATCTGCCCAAGATCAAGAAGGCAGGCAAGCACGACATCATTCTCTTCTCGAAGTGGACTCTCTCCCACGATCTCGTAGGTGATACCTGCGTTGGCGAGGGCAGCTTCAAAAAGTATCTGAACGACTACTTCGGAGGTAATTAATCATGCCCTGGTCATTACTTGGAATTCTTTACATAGTTTGCGCTGTTCTCTGCGCGGTTGGCTTCTATAAGTTCGTATATTTCCTCTCTATCGGCTACGGCTTTGCAGTAGCGGGCGGCGGTATTGCCATTCTCGTTATGGCGCTTATCACTCCCACCGATGCTCCCCTCTGGATCCTTCTTATCCAGGCGGCGCTCTTCCTTGCCTACGGTATCCGTCTCAGCGGCTTCCTTCTCGTTCGAGAGCTGAAGAACATCACCTTCAAGAAGACCGACGTTGCCAAGGACACCCTTGCAAAGAACGGTGAGAAGAAGATGCCCGTTTTCGTTCTCGCTACCATCTGGATCGTGGTTGCGGCTCTCTACGTGACACAGGTATCTCCTATGCTCTTCCGTTATGACAACGGCTGCACAGATATTCTTCTTCCCATCATCGGCTTCGTGGTTTCTATCGGCGGTCTTGTTCTTGAGTCTATCGCTGACAACCAGAAGTCCCAGCAGAAGAAGGAGCGCCCCGATATGGTTGCTACCAAGGGTCTGTACAAAATGTGCCGTTGCCCCAACTATCTCGGTGAGATCATCTTCTGGACAGGTGTGTTCATCAGCGGTATCACTGCATATCAGGGTGTCGGTCAGTGGATCATGGCAATCTTTGCGTATATCGCGATCGTATTCATTATGTTCAATGGCGCGCAGCGCCTTGAAAAGCGTCAGATGGCGCGCTACGGCAAGGACGAGGAGTACAACACTTACGCAAACAAGACTCCTATCATTATCCCCCTTCTTCCCATCTATCACCTTAATAAAATCGACAAAAAGTAAAGCGAGGTTTACATAATTATGGATTTCACCATTGGAATGGCTCTCGTTGATTATATTCCCGTAATTTGCTTTGCTATCGGCGCGGTAATTCTCATGCGCGATCTTTACAACAAAATGAGCAAGGGCGCCTTTGCCCTTTTCGCCGCGGGTACTATTATGATCACCCTTGCAGGCGCGCTTAAGGCTACCTGGAAGCTGCTCTATGCGGCTGGAATCTGCAACTTTGAGGCTTTGAACAATATGTTCTTCCCCACCCAGTCCATTGGCTTCCTGCTTGCAGGCGTAGGCATTCTTGCTATGCTCGTTTACAACCAGGAGGAAACTAAGCTCCGTTCCGTTCCTCCCGTATTCTCGGGCACCTTCGTATTCGTTGGACTTATGGTTGCGGGACTTGGCGTTATGGACACAGTGCTTTGCATCGTATCTGCAAAGCTGAAGAAGCCTTGGCTTATCGCTTTGTTCGTTCTCTCCTTCGTTTGCTCGCTCTGTATGGGATATCTTTCCTCAAAGGACTTTACCGAGGCGGCTATGAACTGGATCGCCGAGGGTGTAAACGTGGTTGGACAGGGAAGCTTCCTCGCGGGCGCATATCTGCTTCACAAAAACGGCCTTGCAGAGCTTGAATTAAAGGGAGAAAAGTGATGGTAAATAGTCTTGTCACTCTGATCGGTCAGAAGCATCCTCTCACCCAGCTTGATTGCGGCGAGTTTGCAAAAATGAAGGTGAACGGAATGAATTTCACTATCCGCGCATACAAGGCGGCAGGCCTCGGTCACGTGTCTGTTATGCGGGCGAGCGGTTTCCTCGGACTTATGAAAATGGACACTCTGATCATCAATCCCACCGAGCTTGACCTGCCCCTCTACTCCTACGATCACATCTCGGCTATGGGCAACGAAACGCTGATAGTTGAGCTGTACGATACCCTGCTCGGTGAGTACGACGAGAGCAGAATGCTGGAGGTAAAGGCGAGGAAAAAATACTCTGCCCTGCCCGAGCGCGACCCGGGTGAGCATTGGTATGACTCCATAAAGCTTGCGTCATCTATCTCAAAAAAGGGCAAGAAAAAGCATCTTCCCCTGATGCAGAGCCTGACGGATCAGCACTTTGCAGCCTACCTTGAGTCAAGCCACGCCCCCGTCACCGACCCTGCGGCAAAGCAGAAAAAGGCGAGCGTGTACGTTGACGGCCTACTTACCAAGGGCGGCCCGTCCACCGACGTTTTCAAGAAAAGCATCGGCGACGTCCTCACCCGCCAACTCTTCGAGCAGGTGCTGTTCGGAACGAAATAATTTAAAAATATCAAAGGACTTCCCGCACGGGAGGTCCTTTTTTGTATATCAATAACCACGCTAAGTCCGTATGGTTGAAAGGAGGTTAACCGGTGAAAAAATGCGGTCAATTAATTCTGAACTCTGCAAATTTGGTGAAATTTATTAAAGATATTTACAAACCGCAAAAATTGTGGTATAATAAAAATGCTACACAAAGTGAATATTAGAATTAGCGGTATTTTTGTCTTTATAGGGATATTATACCCTTTTTTTGCCATAATCATTTTTGAACTTGGTAAAAGCGCAAGCTCCACTAAATGATTATGGTGATACCCTAATTCTTATTTTAGTTTGTGTAGCAACAATCGGAGTTTGCGATTTTCGGTGCGTCTAACTTCGGTTGGCGCACTTTTTTTATCAGCACCGACTTGGCACGAAAAAACGAGAAATTACCGCAAAACGACAAAGAGAGATACTGAAAATACGAAGAATGAGGTTTTTTGAAGGTATGTCAAACGAAAACCGCGAGCTTTTTAAGCGCGCAATATCAGAAGCAATGGACTTGAAAATTCAAGAGATCGATAAAGAAATAGAGAGCATTGAGCTACCACCGCCAAGCGAACGGCACAAGATACGAATGAACCGCCTGTTTCGCGAGCAGGTTGGCGGATCTTTTCTCCCCTTTCCTGAGGTGGATAAACCCGCGGTAGAATAATCGCCCGTCTGCCTTGACAGGAGAGAAAGAATAAAGTATAATAAAACAAAAAGGAGTTTTTATGAGACAACTAATTAAAATTATTTCGGCAACCGTAATTTTGGCTACCTTGTTTTCTCTTTGCTCCTGCGGACCGCTTTGGACAGGCGGGGATAAGGGCTATCCCGAGGGTTATACGGGTGGACACGGTATTACATACGGCTCTGACAGTGAATACTATTGGGTAGAAAGCTACGAGGAGTGCCTTGACGCTATAGAGAAGCTGAAATCCCACGGCAGCAGCTTTAAGGATTCGATAGTTTTCAGCTATGATGGAGAGCTTTTTGATACAAAGTATTGCTTTGCTTTTGACGGACATAAGTCCGAGGACATAAGATACGGTGAAGATCCCTTTGACAGATGGAGCGAAAACGTTTACATCGTAAGCTACGGATTTTTCGAGGAGGTCACCATAGACGAGCTGATATTCTCATACGTGACTGATTACGACATTCTGTATTTATCGGCTGAAAATAATTTTGGCGAGAAAATAAACAAAGAGATCATCTCCGACGAGCATTTCAGTTTTGACCGTCACGAAACTTACCTCGGATATATATGCTACGACGGTGAGTATATAGCTCAGCTATTGAGAAGCAAGAGCCATTCTGCATTAGAGCTGACCGATGAGTGCGCGGATGCGGTGCTTACTTCGGTTGAATTATTATTTAATTGAGCAAATATTTAGTCAATACCAATACTAAAAACGGCGACTTTCGCCGTTTTTTGTTTTTCCCACATCGCTTGGCAAAGCGTGACTTGTGACAAAAGCATCTTCTCTCCCCTTTATAATAGAGGTGATTTTGTTTGCTCGAGGGCAATTTGTTAAAAATATAACAAACTACCTATCAAAAGAAAATTATCTTTGTGCACTCTGCCAATTTACTTTTTGTAAGTCTTGTGCTACAATATAATCGTGGTTGTTAAAATTTTAACAATGCAGTTTTTTATCAATGAGTTTTTTGGTTGGACAAGAAAAAACAAGACCATAAAATCCATCATTACGTTGATTACAATTACCCTTTAGGAGAATATATTATGGAAAGAAACACAGAAATGATCGTAAACAGTGTAGAGAGCCTTGAGGCTGCTATAAAGCGCATCAAAGAGGCTCAGCAGATCTTTGCCACCTATACGCAGGAGCAGGTTGACAGGATCTTTCTCGCGGCAGCTTCTGCCGCTGACAAGGCGAGAATAAGCCTTGCAAAGCTTGCCGTCGAGGAGACGGGAATGGGCATCGTGGAGGACAAGGTTATCAAGAACCACTATGCCGCAGAGTACGTTTACAACGCGTACAAGGACACCAAGACCTGCGGAGTTATTGAGGAGGACAAGGCATACGGCATCAAGAAGATCGCCGAGCCTATCGGCGTTATCGCGGCGGTTATTCCCACCACGAACCCCACCTCTACCGCTATATTCAAGACCCTTCTCGCCCTCAAGACGAGAAACGGCATTATCATCAGCCCCCACCCCAGAGCAAAGGGCTCTACCATTGCGGCGGCAAAGCTTGTGCTTGAAGCTGCCGTAAAGGCAGGCGCGCCCGAGGGCATTATCGGCTGGATCGACCAGCCCTCTCTCGAGCTTACTAACACCGTTATGAAGGAGGCCGACATCATCCTTGCAACAGGCGGTCCCGGAATGGTAAGAAGCGCATATTCCTCCGGCAAGCCCGCCATCGGCGTTGGCGCAGGAAACACCCCCGCCATCATCGACAGCTCGGCTGACATTTTCCTTGCGGTAAGCTCGGTTATCCACTCCAAGACCTTTGACAACGGTATGATCTGCGCCTCCGAGCAGTCGGTCATCGTGCTCGACGAGGTTTACGAGGCGGTAAAAGAGGAGTTTGCCAACCGCGGCTGCTACTTCCTGCACGGCGATGAGCTTGACCGCGTGAGAGAGACTATCATCATCAATGGCTCGCTTAACGCGAAGATCGTAGGTCAGAGCGCCCACACCATCGCCGCCCTTGCAGGCGTTGAGGTTCCCGCGGGAACGAAGATCCTTATCGGCGAGGTTGAGAGCGTTGACATCTCCGAGGAGTTTGCCCACGAAAAGCTCTCCCCCGTTCTCGCAATGTACAGAGCGAAAAGCTTCTCCGACGCACTTGACAAGGCTGACAGACTTATTGCCGACGGTGGCTACGGTCACACATCCTCTATCTACATCAACGAGATGAGCGAGAGCGAAAAGCTCGCAGAGTTCTCCGCCCGTATGAAGACCTGCCGTATTCTCGTGAACACACCTGCGGCGCAGGGCGGCATCGGCGACCTTTACAACTTCCGTCTTGCACCCTCGCTCACCCTCGGCTGCGGCTCATGGGGTGGCAACAGCGTGTCCGAGAACGTAGGCGTAAAGCATCTTATCAACATCAAGACCGTGGCAGAGAGGAGAGAAAATATGCTTTGGTTCAGAGCGCCCGAGAAGATCTATATCAAGAAGGGCTGTCTGCCCGTGGCTCTCGACGAGCTTAAAACGGTCAGAAAATCCAAGAGAGTATTCATCGTCACCGACGAATTCTTATACAAAAACGGCTATACAAAGCCCATCACCGAAAAGCTTGACCAGCTTGGCATCGCCCACACCACCTTCTTCAAGGTACAGCCCGATCCCACCCTTGCAAACGCTAAGGCGGGTGCAGAGCAGATGACCGCCTTTGAGCCCGATACCATCATCGCCCTCGGCGGTGGCTCGGCTATGGACGCGGCAAAGATCATGTGGGTGCTTTACGAGCATCCTGAAGCAGACTTTATGGATATGGCGATGCGCTTTATCGACATCAGAAAGAGAGTCTACACCTTCCCCACCATGGGTGAGAAGGCTTACTTCATCGCAGTTCCCACCTCGGCAGGTACGGGTAGTGAGGTGACACCCTTTGCGGTTATCACCGACGAAAAGACGGGTGTTAAGTATCCCCTTGCCGACTACGAGCTTCTGCCCGATATGGCTATCATCGACACCGACCTGCATATGTCCGCCCCCAAGGGACTTACCGCGGCATCGGGTATCGACGCTGTCACCCACGCCCTTGAAGCGTATGCTTCTATGATGGCGACCGACTACACCGACAGCCTTGCCCTCGGCGCGCTCAAGACCATATTCGACTATCTTCCCAGAGCATACGAGCACGGCGACACCGACGTTATTGCAAGAGAAAAGATGGCAAACGCGGCAACCCAGGCAGGTATGGCATTCGCAAACGCATTCCTCGGTGTTTGTCACTCTATGGCGCACAAGCTTGGCGCATTCCATCACCTTCCCCACGGAGTAGCAAACGCGCTGATGATCGAGGAGGTTATCCGCTTTAACTCCAGCGAGGCTCCCGCGAAGATGGGTACCTTCTCCCAGTACGATCACCCCGTCACCATGGCGAGATACGCGCAGATCGCAGACGCCCTCGGCCTCGGCGGCAGAAAGACCGAGAACAAGGTGGAAAACCTTATCTCCGCCATCAACAAGCTCAAGGCAAGAGTTGGCATCAAGGCGCGCATCAAGGACTACGGCGTTGACGAAAAGTACTTCCTTGAAACCCTCGACGAGATGGTAGAGCAGGCATTTGACGATCAGTGCACAGGCGCGAACCCCCGTTATCCCCTTATGAGCGAGATCAAGCAGATGTATCTCAACGCATACTACGGCAAGCACTTTACCGAGCAGGAAATGCCCGACAGCCATATGACAAGCGTGAGATTCGACACCGCAAAGACCGCTATGAAGACCAACAGAAAGGGTAAGAGAGAGGAATAAGATATGAAATTTGACAGAATTATTGCTGAAAGAAAGAATAAAACGATTTACCGCGACGGCGACAAATGCATCAAGGTGTTTGACGGCGAGTACTCCAAGGCAGACGTGCTTAACGAGGCGCTGAACCAGGCGAGAGTTGAGATGTGCGGACTTAATATTCCCAAGATCATCTCGGTAAACACCGTTGACGGCAAGTGGGCTATCACCACCGACTACGTAGAGGGCAAGACGCTCTCCCAGCTTATGAAGGAGCATCCCGAGAGAAAGAACGAGTATATCGAGCAGCTCGTGGACATTCAGCTTTCCATTCATGCACACAAGTGCCCCCTGCTCACCAAGCTGAAGGACAAGATGCACCGCAAGATATCCTCCTCCAGCATTGACGCTACCGTAAGATACGAGCTTCACACCCGCCTTGAGGGTATGCCAAAGCACGACAAGCTCTGTCACGGTGACCTCTGCCCCTCCAACGTGATAATCACCGAGGACGGCACGCCCTGCATCATCGACTGGGCGCACGCAACCCAGGGCAACGCCTCTGCCGATGCGGCGAGAACCTACCTAACCTTCAAGCTCTCGGGCGACAGCGAGGCAGCCGAAGCCTACCTCACCGCCTTCTGCAAGAAGAGCGACACCGCCCGCCAGTACGTTCAGAAATGGATGCCCATCGTAGCCGCCTCCCAGTCGGTCAAGGGCAACCCCGACGAGCGCGCCCTGCTCATGAGCTGGGTCAACGTTGTTGATTGGCAGTAAAATCACAAAAGGACTTCCCTATCGGGAGGTCCTTTTTGTAAAATCTTGACATAGTATAGCTGTAATGATATAATAAAAATGTTTGATGGTGGCATTTCAAAAAAATGTTATGTTATCCATCAAGGGAATTAACGAAATTGTTATTGAAGAGTTCAAAAAAGGAAATCTTTTATGAAAAATGAATTGAAGTTTTATACATCCTTACCATTGTTTATACTTACTACTTGCATAATGTGGGGAATGTCTTTAAGCCTTATTTACTTTTTTGTGATTTCTTATGATGCCACTGATTTCTGGTGGTGGCTTTCGGTGATATTAATATACGGTTTATCAATTGGTTTGCCAATTTTGATTTATCTAAGAACAATGTCTAAAATACATTTAAATGAAAGTGGCATTAAGAAAACAGTTTTTGGTAAAGAAAAATTTATTAAATGGGAAGATGTTCGTGATTTTCAAATCTTAACACGACCAAACGGATATTCATATATTATTATCTCCGATAATCAGATAAATACTGAGAGCTTTGAAAAAGTTATTAAGGAAAAGAGTATAATCTATTTTACGTACAATGAAAAAGCTGTTGAATTTATTAATGATAAGATCATGAACAAGGATATAAATAATTGATTTTTCGCATCCAACCTTGGCGAACTTGCCTTTTGGCAGGCTCGCCTTTTCTTTTTCTCCTTCGATCAATTAGTGTGCTAAAACAACAAAGCTCTTGACAAGACCTATATTTACAGTTATAATGAAATTGGAAATATAACAAAAAAAGCAATAAAAAATTATGGGATTTAATCCTTAAAGCATTATCCCAATAGAGGAAAAAATGAATAATATTTTTGAACAACTATTTCAATATGGCTTTCATGACACCGAATTATCTTCTATTTGCGGACAAAATTTAGAAATCAGTTTATTCTTTCAAAAAGGATTATATCTATTAGATAAAACCGGAAAAGAGACTTTTTTGTCCAAACCTATTCAAATTGAATTGAAACTCGAATCATATTGTCAACATTTTGAAAATGCTATAGAAGTTAAAGAATATGGGGGGAAAATAAAATTTCTGAATTACTCACAAATGAAAAAATATTTGGAAAAAGGAAATTTCGAAATTTTTATGGCTTATTATAGCAATTTTAATAATTGTATAATGTTTGAAGGTAGTATTTCAAAAAAAAATATTCAGTTATCCATTGAAGGAATTAGAACTATAATTATTACCGAAATTAATTCGTGCTAAAATTGCTACAGCAATATTCTTGTGGATCTTTACGGTCAGAGAACTAAGGTAACCTATAGCTTTTTCCCCGGCGTGGCGCAGCAGATAGACTACCTCGCAAGCTCTACCACCGAGTACACCTACGACAACAGCGGCAGGCTTGTAAACGAGCGTTGTGTTTCGGTCTATGACGATAACTCAACCGAAACCCACGAGTTCACCTATCTCTACGACGAGAGCGGTATTATTGGCGCGATGTTCAGCAAGAACGGCGCGACTGCAACGCCTTACTATTACCGTAGGAACTTACAGGGTGACGTGACTGCGATCTACAATCAAAGTGGAACTAAAGTCGCAGAATACGCCTACGATGCGTGGGGCAACTGCACTGTCACATACAGCGGCGATTACAACATCGCATACACCAATCCTATCCTATACAGAGGCTATTATTATGACCGAAGTACAGGACTGTACTACCTCAACGCACGCTATTACAACCCCCAGTGGCGTAGATTTATCTCGCCCTCTAAAATTGAAGCATTAACTGCAAACGCAGTAAATGGTCTTAATTCGTATATTTATGCGAATAATAATCCAGTAAATGTTAAAATTAATTCATGCTTTTCGAGCGTAAAAAGTATAGATGAAGAAATTGCTTCAACAAGTGCGGCTGGTTCTTTACCGTTTAATAGTTTAGGATGGTTCGGTTCTATGATTTCCGGGTTGTCTTCCGTACATGGCTTTGTTGATAAAGTATCATCCTACTTAGTAGGTTCGATGGATGGCTTGCTGAATTATGCTGGCATTGCAAAGTTAAATGGATTTCAATCAAAGCTATCTACCTACTCAAAATGGTTGCTTGGCATTGGAATCGGATTGGATATAGCAGTAAGTGCTTACGATAACTATCATAATCATAATCTAACCGAAGGACAGAAATGGGCCAGTTTTGTTGCTGATTTAGGATATATCGGGGCCACATCCGCTTTGGCATATGGTGCTGGTATATTAGTAACAAAAGGTTCTGTCGCTTTAGGTACAGCGGTCGCAGGTTATACATTAGGAGCTACAATAGGAGGAGTTACTATCGGTTTTGCAGGTGCAATTGCAATAGGAGCGACAGTGGTTGTTGTGGGAGTTGTAGCAGGTACTATTCTCATTGCTGTTGTATCGGACGCGCTTGATAATTTGTGGGAACAGAAAAAGGAGGAATGGCTTTTTTAATATGAAAAGAATATATCTATTTAGTAGAACTCTAAGGTTTTTTTTTATAATATCTTGTATATTCCTAGTTTATGGTATGTTTGAAATTGTTCAAAGCGATTTTAATTTTTTAAACTTGCTTTTACTAGCGATATCCATTTGTTTTGTCGTTGCTTGGTTAATATATACTTATTCTTTGGGCTTATTTTTTGATAAGGAGAACGATAAACTTAAAATTGTTACAGGATTTTCAAAAAAAGAGATAAATGAACGTGTTCTAAGTAATATCAATTCTATTGACGTCGAACTTAATGGCAACTTGGGTATGACTTTTATTATTAACTATAAGCATAATTGTGCGGAAAAAATAGAATATAAGTTTTATAGAATTTCTATTCTGGAAAAATCACAATATAAAAGGCTCAAAAAACAATTGAACAAAATAAATTGTTCGTTATCAATTTAAAATATCAATACCAATACTCTTTTTCTTTTTCTCATTCGGCCAGCTTATCCGCGAAAACAACAAGGCTCTTGACAATACTTGCATTCGCGAGTATGAGAAATATAATATTTTACCAAAAACGAGGGCGGAGTTTTTATGCTCTGCCCTTTTGATTTGTAAAAATTCAACAATATTTACAAAATTCACATAAAAGCCTTGATATTTTGTGTGCGTTGTGTTATAATGTGTTAGCTGTGGAAGGAGCGGAGGCTCGCCGCGGCGATAATAAAGTTTTTTGGTATATGATTGCGATATGGGCAAGCGTTTCTACAAACCGCCGAGAATGGTTGACTACCGAAGTGACGTAGTCAATTTTATTTTTCTCGGAGGTTTTTTTGTTTTATGGATACGAAAATTGTAATGGAAATTCTCGGCTACGTGGGCACTGCCCTCGTGCTGCTATCATTTCTGATGACAGATTTAAAATGGCTGAGAATCTTTAATATGTGCGGAGGCTTTTTAAGCCTTGTTTACGCGATATACACAAACACGATGCCCGTGGTAGTGCTGAACGGCTCGCTGATTACAATTAACGGTATACAGCTTATGCGGATAATTCGCTCGGAGAAAGAGGCAAAAGCTGCAGACGGCGAGCATATAATAGAGAAAGAAAATGAGAAAGACGAGGCAAAAGGATGAAGCTTATTATAGACGGTCACGAGATAGTGGCAGAGGCGGGCAAATCCCTGCTTGATATGATACGGGAGCTTGGGCTTGTGACGGGAAAGCTGTCCACAGATCCCATAGCGGCAAAGATCGGCGGTGACGTATACACCTTAAACTATATTCCCCTGCGTGAGAAGGACGTTAAGGAGGACAGCGTGCGCGTAAGAGAGGCGATGATCGGCTCGGACGGCGTTGTTCGCCTGCTGAGATATCCCGACGCGGCAGGCCAGGAGGTCTACACCAGAACGGCGCAGTTCGTGCTGTTCCTCGCTATTGAGCAGCTTTGGCCCGAGGCGGAGGCTACCATGAGCTTTACCGTAGGCTCGGGACTTTACGTCAAGGTAAGCGGCGCCGAGGACTTCTCTGCCGAGGTGCTGCGCGAGAGAGTTGACAGGATAGTTGACGAAAACATACCCCTTATGCGCCACAGGATCACCACCGCAAAGGCGATAAAGTACTACAAGGAAAACGGCCAGGAGGACAAGGCGCGCCTGCTCAGCTACCGCACCACCCCCACCTTTGATATTTACAGCCACGGCGACTTTGCCGACTACTTCTACGGCGAGGTTGCGCCCTCTACGGGCTACCTGCGCTCCTACGACATACTTGAGGCGGACGAGGGCTTTATCTTCGTATTTCCGCAGAAAAAGTGTCCCGACCGCGTGTCGCAGTACAAGGAGCTGCCCAACCTCTTTGCAGTATGCAACGAGGGCAAGGAATGGGGCGAGCTTATGGAGTGCGAGACGGTTGCAGATCTCAACGAGCTCGTTGAAAGCGGAAAGATCCGCGAGCTTGTGAGAATAAACGAGGCTCTGCACGAGAAGCGATTTTCGGCTATTGCCGACCAGATATGCGAGAGAGGCGTTAAGGCGGTTATGCTGGCAGGCCCCAGCTCGTCGGGCAAGACAACCTCGGCAAACCGACTTTCCACCCAGCTTCGCGTTCACGGCAAAAAGCCCATACTTATGAGCCTTGACGACTACTACGTAGACCGCGACAAGATTGCTCCCGGCCCCGACGGCAAGATCGACCTTGAACATATAAACACCATCGACACCGAGCTGTTCGGTCAGCATCTGCGCGCTCTGCTTGACGGCGAGGAGGTAGAGCTACCCTCATTCAGCTTTAAAAAGGGACGCCGCGAGTGGCTCGGTCACAAGCTACGCCTTACCGAAAAGTCGGTTATTATCGTTGAGGGACTTCACGCGATGAACCCCGTGCTACTGCCCGACGATCTTGATTCCAGCCTTATTTTCCGTCTTTTCGTCACTCCCCTGCTCCCCCTTAACCTTGATGACCACAACCGTATTCCCTCAAGCTACCTGCGCCTGCTTCGCCGCATAGTGCGTGATTACGAAACTCGCGGCGCGTCGGTGGCAAGAACCCTTGATATGTGGCAGTCGGTAAGAGCCGGCGAGGAAAGATGGATATATCCCTATCAGGAGATGGCTGACGTGATTTTCAACAGCTCCACTCTCTACGAGATAGCCGTGCT
Organism: Clostridia bacterium; assembly: GCA_017522795.1. Classification (GTDB taxonomy): domain Bacteria; phylum Bacillota; class Clostridia; order Oscillospirales; family CAG-272; genus UBA1740. Next base: position 36,514 of record JAFWXZ010000027.1, read on the forward strand.
GAAAAAGCACATCTTCCCTCTGCTGACCGAGATCGAGCCCTCAGACGAGTGCTACGACCAGGTGCGCTCTATCGTAAAGGTGCTGAACTTCGTCCACGAGGCAGACGTTGACTACGAAATTCCGCCCACATCCCTCGTCCGCGAGTTCATCGGCGGAAATACATTCTATAAATAATTCTGCGAAAATCCGTGCCAAATCCGCACGAAAATTCGCCAGGCAAACAAAAAACCACCCTCGGCGCACGCCTTGGGTGGTTTTTTATTATTAGTCCTCATCATCCTCATCGTCATCGTCTTCATCGTCGTATGCTTCACCGTGGATCTTTTTATCAAGGGCGGATGCGATAGAATAATAGACGGGTACGGTGACGAAAATGATCCAGGATGGATGCCAGTTTCCAAAATAGCAGCCGAAAATGAGATAAATAACGGCTGTAAGTACGGGATATGCAAATGTTGAAAAGCGTCTGGCATATATCGCCTCGACCAGCGTGTAATAAACGGGTATGGTGACGAAGATTATCCACGCGGGATGCCAGCCGCCCAGCAGATCAAGAAATCCGCAAAGCAGGTATGCTATGGTGCAAATTATCGGGTAAGGCAGCTCGAGCCAGAATTTTGTCTTTTTCTTTGTGTTGACGTCAATATTTACAGCTGCCCCATCGCCCACTGTGACGGTTCCACTGCCCTTATCATCAGACTTGTTTATATTTATTTTTAATCCGCTCCAGCCGATCTCAACCTTTTCGCCGGTTTTTTCCTCAACGATTATGCCGGACGAGCCTATCTTGACCTTGTCGCCCGAGTTGTCGTTTATGTAAATAAAGCTGTTGTCCTTGCTATCGGCAGATTCATCATCCGATTGCTTATCGGGCTCCTCGGATTCCGCGTCTGTCCTCTCACCGTAGATAAGCTCGTCAAGCGAAAGACCGTATATTTTAGCAAGGGCGATAAGGTTATCCGTGTCGGGCGACGCCTCGCTGCGCTCCCATTTTGACACAGCCTGCCTGGACACGCCAAGCTTCTCCGCAAGCTCCTCCTGGGAGAGCCCCTGCTTCTTCCTTAATTCATATAATCTGTTTGCAGTTTCGATAGTCATTGAATATTCCCCTTTGGTTAGATTTGTATCTAAATTCTATCAAATAGCGTCTTTTTTTACCATACTTTTTAGTTTTCATTTGCGCAACTATCGGTTGCATTTTAATTATAGCGCAAATTCCCCTCGGTTTCAAGAGGAAAATAAAGAAAACCACCCGAGGAGTACTCCAAGGGTGGCTGTTTTTGGGGGAAGAAAAAGTCTATATGTGTATGTTGGTATGCAGAGAACAGATTTATATGTTTCTATTTTCCCCCTCAAAAACTATTCTGTTTTTCCTGATTTGAGCTCGGCAAACATTGCTTGCATTGTGGGGTTTCCTTTTGTAAGACTTTTTATACTCAAATCATCTGCTTTTTGGTTCGCTATGCGAAAATTCTTTACAGAAAGGGTGAGTTCGGTTTTTATTTTCTCTAGATTTTTAATAGTATCGTCAATTTTTTTAATTGCATCATTAAAATGTTTATCTGCCAAACGATAATTTTCCCCCATAGCTTTCTTAAAACCATTTAAATTCTCTTCAAACTCTGATATGTCATAATTTTGTTCCTTAACAAGCGCCAACTCTCTTTTATAATCAACAGAATTGAGTGCCGCATTTCGCAAAATGGTAATCAATGGGATAAAGAACTGCGGACGGATAACATACATTTTAGGATATCTGTGTGATTTTTCCACAATACCCATATTGTATTCCTCGTTGTCCGCTTCAAGCGTAGAAACAAGAAC
>JAFWXZ010000028.1 GCA_017522795.1 Clostridia bacterium
AATTTTCATAGTCATTCACCTTACTTTCTGAGAAGTGCGCCCGAGATAACCATTCTCTGAACCTCCGAGGTTCCCTCGTAGATCTCGGTGATCTTTGCATCTCTCATCATTCTCTCTACGGGATACTCACGGGTGTATCCGTATCCGCCGTGAAGCTGAACGCACTTTGTGGTAACCTCCATAGCGGTTTCTGCCGCAAAGAGCTTTGCCTGCGCCGCATTTACGGAAAGAGTGGGAGCCTTGTTCTGCTTTGCGTCGCAAGCGATATAAACAAGAGCCTTTGCCGCTGCAACTCTGGTTGCAAGATCCGCAAGAACAAACTGAGTGTTCTGGAACTGGCAAATTGATCTGTTAAACTGCTTTCTCGACTTAACGTAAGCAATAGTTGTGTCAAGCGCGCCCTCTGCAATACCGAGAGCCTGCGCAGCGATACCGATACGACCGCCGTCAAGTGTCTTCATTGCGATCTTGAAGCCGTCGCCGCGCTTGCCAAGCAGGTTTTCCTTGGGAACCTTAACGTTCTCAAAGATAAGCTCGCAGGTGGAGGATCCGCGGATACCCATCTTCTTCTCCTTCTTACCTACGGAGAAGCCCTCGAAGCCGCTCTCTACGATGAACGCGGACATCTCGGGACCCTTGGGGCCCTTGCCTGTGATAGCGATAATTATGTAAGTGGACGCGTAGCCTGCGTTGGTAATGAAGATCTTGCTACCGTTAAGCAGGTAATGATCCTCCTTTTCAACCGCGGTTGTCTGTTGGTTCGCAGCGTCTGTGCCTGCGTTGGGCTCGGTAAGACCGAATGCGCCGATCTTTCTACCACTGGCAAGATCGGGAAGATACTTTTGTCTCTGCTCCTCTGTACCGTACTCAAGAATGGGAGCAACACAGAGGGACGTATGTGCGGAAAGAATAACACCCGTGGTACCGCAAGCCTTAGAAAGCTCCTCTACCGCAGAGATGTACATACGGTAGTTTCCGCCCGCACCACCGTACTGCTTGGGAACGATAATACCCATAAGACCGAGCTTTGCCATCTTCTCTACGGTCTCAGCGGGGAAATGCTCCTGCTCGTCAACCTCCTGAGCGAGAGGCTTAACCTCATTCTCAGCGAAGTCCTTGATCATCTGTTCAAACAGAATTGACTTGTAATCTGCCATTTCCTATTTCTCCTTTGCCTTTTTTGGCAATTTAATTAGTCCTTAGAATTTTACGGTAGCAACACCTGTGATAACTGCCTTGCCGTCCTGGTTGTAGCAGGTGGTGTTAAGCTTAACGATGTGCTTATCCTCGCGGATCTCAGCGATCTCGCACTCTGCAGTGATGTGGTCGCCAAGGAATACAGGAGCGGTAAATCTGAGCTCCTGTCCGAGATAGATAGTACCGGGGCCGGGAAGCTTATTTGCGAGAACCGCAGAAATAAGACCCGATGTGAGAATGCCGTGAACTATTCTTCTACCAAAGATAGTTGTCTTTGCATACTCCTCGTCAAGATGGATGGGGTTGGTGTCAAGACTTACCTCAGCAAATTTTCTGAGATCCGCATCGGTAAAGGTCTTCTCCACAGATGCCTTCTGTCCTACGTAAAGCTCGTTGAATGTCATTTTAAAATACCTCCGTTTTTTGAATATGAATATTGTTCATATTTTCTACATCATAATTATATCACCTTTTATACTTTTTGTCAATATATTATATGTAAAAGTTTTATTTTTCTAAAAGATTAGTCAAATTGTATAAAAACATTACATTAACCTATTGCAAATTAACTTGAAAAATGTTATAATGTATAGAGTTTTTTAAAAAAAGAGGTAAATATGCCAAACAAAATATTAGAAGTTAAGGGAATTAATATCCCAAAAACCAAGCTTGGACAGAGCAAAATGGACAAGCTGCTTTCAGCCTCCGAGGAGCTTTTTGCCAAAAACGGCTTCTACGGCACGTCCATTTCGGATATATGCAAGCGCGCGGGAACTGCCGTCGGAACATTTTACATATACTTTGAAACCAAAACCGATGTTTACAAATATCTTATGGAAACATACAAAAAGGAGATAAAGGAACATCTTGCTGAGAGCATACGCGACTGTACGACAAGATACGAACGCGAGCGAAACGGCATCAAGTGCTTTATCAAATACGCTATGACAAAGCCTAACGTTTACAACATAATCTGGGGAAGTCTTTCTATTGACCGACAGATGTTCGTTGACTATTACGTATCCTTCGCAGATAGCTATTCCAGAGGTCTAACCAAGGACGGTGACGAGGTTAGCATCGGTGACACCGAATCGATTGCATATATGCTTATGGGAATATCAAACTTCCTCGGTCTGAAGGCTATATTCAAAGATATGACCGATGAGAAGATCGACGAGATGATAGACGAAACCGTTATGCCTGCCCTGACAGGAGGAATTCTTAAGTAAACAAATTAACAACTGCTTTGGAGATCTATATGAAAAGAGCTATATTACTCGTAGTGGTGACTTTAGTTGCCTTACTTTTATGCTCCTGCTACGCCACAGATAACGAGAACGGCCCGCCCGATACCTCAAAATGTTTTGACACCGATTGCGATCACAAGTGCGATGTATGCGGTGCCGTTATCAACGCTTGTATCGACACGGACAATGATCATATGTGCAACGTGTGTGAAAAAGCCTTAACGGTATGTCCCACGGATGCTGATAAAAACCATATATGCGATGTGTGCCTCGTTAAGTTCGGGAATTGTTATGACCTTGACAAAACCCATGTATGCGATTACTGCGGTCTACCTATGATGGACTGCAAGGATGCAGATCAGGATCACAAATGCGATTACTGCAACATAAAGCTGACAACCTGTCTTGACGATGACAACAATCACAACTGTGATATTTGCTCCAAGAAGCTGAGCAGATGCATTGACAAGGATCCGGTTGATCACGTGTGCGAGTATTGCTTTGAAACTATATCCGAATGCTCAGACAAGGATAAAAATCATATCTGCGACGAGTGCGCCAAGTTGCTTTCAACCTGTCACGATGACGTAAAGGACCATCTTTGCGATGTATGCTCCAAGGCGTTATCAAAATGCGTTGACGAAAACGAGGATTACATTTGCGAATACTGTCATAAGCCCACCCCCACAACAATAGTCACGGTTGCCGATGGTTGTCTGGTAAACGGATCTGAGATGGCATATAAATACCACTTTAACGAAAGTCTTACTTTGTTTTTCAGCTATGAGGGTGACGACGGAAGAGTGGTTGATTGTTGGGTTATTTTCAATTCTGACGGCAATGAAATTGGCAGAGTTGAGCCTAACGCTTTTTACGAGTTGTTTGAGTACGGAAAGTACTATGCAGAGCCAGTGTTTGAATAATTTTGACAAGCATACTTTACATTTGTAACAGTTTTCTCAAAATTGGAGATAATATTACCATTATGGATTCTTTAGTTTTTGCTTTCAATTCCGTCGCTCCTATAATATTCACCGTGGCTGTTGGCTACGTGCTGAAAAAGCTGGGGCTGATGAATGCGGACTTTTCAAAAAAAGCTAACAGCCTTGTCTTCCGCGTTTTCCTTCCCATTATGCTATTTCTCAATATTTACGGCATTGAGAGTATGGCTTCGGTTGATTTGGGATACGTGTTATACTCTGTTTTGGCTCTGCTGATAATCTTTGCTCTTGCAATACCCGCTGTGATATTCCTGACCGACAAGGAAAAATGCCGGGGTGCGCTTCTTCAGGGAGTGTTCCGCTCCAACTATGCGCTTATAGGGATCCCATTAGCTTCGTCTCTGTTCCCCGAAGAGGGCGCGGCGGTAGCAACCTTGCTCTCCGCATTTATGGTTCCCGCCTTTAATATTCTTGCGGTTATCGGTCTTTCGGTTTTTAATAACGAAGGAAAAAAGCCGAACTTTAAAAATGTGCTTCTTGGAATTGTAAAAAACCCCTTGATCATCGGTATTGCTTCGGGCCTTGTGGCGCTGCTTATTCGTCACACCCTTGTCCAGGCAGGTGTTTCCTTCAGAATTTCAGATATCCCGGCCATCTATAGCACTTTAAAAAACCTTTCAAGTCTTGCCACTCCTCTCGCGCTGCTTGTTTTGGGAGCGCAGTTTGAATTTTCCGCAATTCCCTCTCTAAAGCGCGAGATAATAAGCGGCGTGATCCTTCGTAGCGTTATTGTTCCCGTGCTTGGTATAGGAACAGCCTATATATTCTTCCAAAACACCTTCGGAGGCGCGCATTTTGCCTCGCTTGTGGCAGTATTCTGCACACCCGTAGCTGTTTCCAGCGTGCCGATGGCACAGGAAATGGGGGCGGATGCCGAGTTGGCAGGTCAGCTTGTGGTATTCACCACCATTACATCTGCCTTTACGGTGTTCTTGGTCTCAGCGGTTCTTCGCTCGGTTGGTATATTTTAAATACTTAACGGTCGAAAGCGTTTGCTTCGACCGTTTTTTATTTACATGTATTAATATAAAATTTCTCTTATAAAGCAATTTTCATTTTTTTGAAGAAGGTTTAAATTTTTGTCATTTTGCACAAAAATTCTCTTCTATTTTGCACTAATGACATCACTTTTACTTAAAAATATCAAAAAAATAAAGACCAAAAAAATAGGCTGTCAAAAAAATTAAGGCAGTGTTTTTTTCCTTGTTGTAAAATAAATCAAATTTATAATGAGGAAATGTGGCTTACCAAGCAAAAAAATGAACAATATCACATTTAAACAATACCGAAATATTGACTTAGTTCTCTTTGGAGCACTTTTGGCGCTCTCCGAGGCCGTCACCACAGTAGCTACTAACAAATGGTTCTATGCACAGCCTGTGGCAATATCCACAACCATAGTATTCATATGTATCGTTATGATGAGGTGGGGAGGATGCGCGGTGATACACGCCTGTCTCGGCGGTCTGGTCTTCTGTATAGCGTCGGGAGCCGAGGCGCATCAATATCTTATTTATATAGTAGGAAATTGTTTCGCGCTTGTCGCTCTGCTTTGGATAAAGCTGTTCGGCAAGGAAGAAATACGCAAAAGCCCCTTCAAGCTCTTACTTTTCACGTCAAGCGCTTACATTATGATGCAAATTGGAAGATGGCTTGTGTCACTTCCTTTTGGCGGAACGTTCAGCACCCTGATCGGATACCTCGTGTCCGATATTATCTCACTTCTGTTCGTGGTAGTGGTAATGCTTCTTATGCGAAATGTTGACGGTATGATAGAGGATCAGAAATCCTATCTCTTCCGTCTCCAGAGAGAAAAAGAAGAGGGCGAGCAAACCGCGGCACCGCTGGGCTACGGCGACGATGAATAAAAATTTACTTATTGAATTATTAACAACGGAGGAAGCACGTTTATGAAAAAAATAGCATCCGATTACCTTGTATACGACGAGGCTACGGGTAAATATCGCGAGGATCCCGAGCAAAAGGTCAGAGATGACGTAGAAAAGCATTATTGGCTGAACGTTGCCCGTACGGTGATAAAGGACTGGCGACTTTATCTTATGCTTGTGCCTATGCTCCTTGTATTCCTGTTTTGGAGATACTTCCCGATGTACGAGCTACTCGGCGCGTTCAAGGTTCCCGACGACACTCTGGCAGTTGCAGACCGACTTTATTCAGGCTTCTCCTACTTCAAGATGCTATTTGCGGGCGACTCGACTATGTCTGTGGAGTTCTGGAGAGCCTTCAGAAACACTTTCTTACTTTCCTTCTACGGTCTGTGCTTTGGCTTCCCCATGCCGATCATTATCGCGCTCTTCTTCAATGAAATCAAATCCAATATCGCGAGAAGTATATATCAGGTAGCAACGTATCTTCCCAAGTTTATGTCCACCGTTGTTATGACCTCTCTTATCACGATGCTTGTTCGCCGCGGATCAGAGGGTATCGGTCAGTTCGAGGGCATTGAGATGGGTATTATCTCCCAGCTACTCTGTAGCCTTGGTCTTATAACCGAGGAGGTCGGACAGGCGGGACTCCTTAACAATCCCGATTTCTTCCGCGCCATCTACCAGATAAGCGGTATATGGGAAACGGCGGGCTATGACTCGATAGTATTCTTCGCGGCTATAATCGCCATCTCACCTACAAGCTACGAAGCGGCGCAGATAGACGGCGCAGGCAAGATGGCACAGATGAGATATGTTGTGCTTCCCTCTATCCTGTCTACTATAGTAATTATGTTAATAACCCGTATAGGCTCGCTGCTTAACGTCGGTTATGAGAAGGTTCTTCTTCTTTACAACTCTCACACCTATGTCACCGCAGACGTTGTATCCACCTTTGCGCAGAGATACGGTATTGCGGGAACGATGATCGGCGTTGCTTCGGCGGCGGAAATGCTAAACAACATAGTTGGTATGCTGCTCGTTATAGGAGCCAACACCATAGCGCGTAAGGCATCCGACGTTTCACTTTACTAATTAAGAAAGGTTTGGAATGATTTATGAAAAGAAAATTAGAAATATCCGAACTTATCTTCCAAATTTTATCCTACATATTCCTTACCGTTTTCGCGATATGCTGCATATATCCCTTCCTCTATGCAATATCCGCTGCTATAAGCGGACGTGAGGCGGTTGAATACGGACAGATAATTCTATTCCCCAAGGATATTCAGTTTGAGGCCTTCGAGCTGATGTTCGGAACGAATATGTTCTGGAATGCCTACACAAACACTCTGTTCCTTACCGTTTACGGTACCATCTGGGCGATGGGAGTTGCAATCTTCGGTGCGTATGCGCTTTCCAAAAAGCGTCTGCTTTTCCGTAAGACCTTCAACTTCTTCCTCGTATTTACTATGTGGTTCTCCGCAGGTATCGTTCCCCAGTACCTCAACTATCTCGACACGAGAGACGTCTTTAACTCTATCGGAATTACGGACGACAAGTGGCTTATCGTAATTGCCATGGGTATGGCTGCGATGAACATCATTCTTCTCCGTAACGCCTTTGAGGGTGTGCCATCCGAGATTGAGGAGGCTGCCATCGTAGACGGCGCAACGGAAATGCAGGTTCTTACTAACGTTTATCTTCCTATGTCCAAGTCCACTATTGCAACGGTTGCGCTCTTCTTCGCGATCTCCCGTTGGAACGGTTACTTCTGGGCGAGACAGATGATCTCTAACTCCAACGAGCATCCTCTGCAGGTATTTATCCGTCTGCAGCTCGAGTATTACAACGACTCTGAAGCTATGGTCGGCTGGAACGAGCCTTATGCAACAGACTCTGCGGTATATGCTCTTATCGTTTGCTCGGTTATCCCAATCCTCATTATATACCCCTTTATTCAGAAATACTTTGCAAAGGGTGTAAATATGGGCGGCGTTAAGGAATAATATCCGCCAGATACCTATTAATTCTACTTTATTTAAGGTTATTATCGCAGCAAAATGCGCTTAATAATAAAAAATTTTAAACCGGAGGAAACCCCAATGACAAAAAACAGACTCCTGGCACTACTCCTTGCGCTCGTAATGCTTATGAGCGTTGTGCTCACCGGCTGCATAAAGCCCCCTCACGAACACAACTTCGTTGACGGCAAGTGCGATTGCGGTGAAAGTGATCCCAATTACAACCCCGATCACACCCATAACTATGTTGATGGCAAGTGTGAGTGTGGCGCGACCGACCCCAGCTACAAGCCCGAAGAGGATCTCACCTTCAAGCTTCCCTATGCATCAGGCACCTCTCTTCGTATGGCTACCGGCTACAACAGCAAGGCAACAGGCCTCTTCTTCCATCCCGATCAGTTCAAGAACGCCGATTCCATCACTCTCGCTGATGGTAAGACCTATCATTCCGGCGATCTCAAGCCCACTTGGGTAGAGGTTCAGAACGTTCTTAAGGTTAATTTCGAGAACAAGTATCAGGGCAACTCTGCACAGAACGAGTTCAAGTACTGGGCAGAGAGACTTAACGAGGTAGATATGGTATCCGGTACCGCTACTCAGCTCGCAGAGGCTGGTGTAAAGGGTGACCTTATCAACCTTGCAGACTATCTCGATGATATGCCCAACTTCAAGAAGTACCTTGACGAGAACCCCATCGTTCTCCTCTCTATCACCGGTGATACCGAAACCGGCGCGATCTACTTCTCTCCCTACTTCGACGGTGTTAACGACATCGAGCGTATGCCCCTTATGAGAACCGACTGGGTTGCTAAGCTCCTTGACGGCGAGGGCGACTTCACCGCTACCGCTTCCAAGAATCTTGCAGCAGCAGCTTACACTCCCTACATGCCCACCAGTGGCAAGGTAGAGATCGACGTTGTTAAGCTTGACGGATCCGGAACCGAGAAGGTTACCAAGGATTATGACAAGGCAGGCAACATCGTTGCTAAGATGAACGCAAAGCTTGCAGCAGGCACCGTTTCCGGTGTTGAGGCTGTTAACATGCTTCGTGATTACATCGACGAAGCATACAACGGCTACTACGGCACCACTCGTTCCAACCTCTTCGTAGGTCAGAACGCAGCTTGGGACGCAGACGAGCTTGTAGCTCTTCTTCGTTGCGTAGTTGCTAACCCCCAGACTCTTAACGGCACCGAGAGCGTTGCAGGTCTCTTCTCCAGAGAAGACGGCAACAACCAGAGAAGAGTTGATATGTTCCGCTTTGCAGGAACTCTCTTCGGCGTACGTGGCCTTGAGTCCAGACAGGATTATCTCTATGTAGGTACCGATGGCAAGCTTCACGATGCTCGTCACGAGGTTGACACCTACGTAGCACTCGAGAGAATGAATGCTATGGTACAGGAAGGTCTTATTTCCAAGTCCTTCATCGATGACGATACCAGCGGTAAGACTCAGAACATGCTTAAGAACGACGCAGGCTTTATGCACTACGACTACAACCAGACTCAGACCGTTTACAACCAGACCGACCTTCAGAACGGCGAGAAGTACATGGCAGTTATGGTTCCCGTTGCTCACTGGTTCGACGGCACCGAGGGTGGCGTTTACATGAGATTTACCGAGTCCTGGAGATCTGTTAAGACCGACGGTTGGGCAATCTCCAAGGCAGGTGTTAGCAATGACACCAATAAGCTTCACGCAGCTCTCGCTATCATCGACTACGCTTACTCCGAGAAGGGTCAGATCCTTATGTCCTACGGTCCCGATGCATTCATTAAGACCAATGCAGACGGCTCTTACGCGACCTTTGACTTCAACGGCAAGCAGATGCCCATCATCGCTGATGCTACATACGCTGAGCTTTGGGAAAAGGCTTCCGGTAACTACACCAACTACGCTCGTCAGTTCCTCGGCTCCACTCTTTCCTTTGTAAAGAGCCAGGCATTCGAGTATCAGTGCACTCACGACGTAGGTAAGGAAGGCGCAGCCAAGATCTCCAACGCTATCAAGTACGGCACCATCAAGCATCCCGAGCTTGCTATCTCCGAGAACTCCTGGTACACCATCGTTCCTACCACTCTTCCCAACACTAAGGAAGAGAACGACGCTATCTCCGCTCTGACCGATCTTTCCTCCAACGGTAAGTTCTCTCAGTCCAAGGATGACGGCGAAAAGCATCCCGAGAACCTTCTCATCGACGTTATCGTTAAGGGTTACGTAGGTGACGGTCTCGATTCTCGCGACAACCTTATCAATACTGTTAAGAACACCTACGGTACTACTCAGTATCTTGCTCTCAGACAGCTTGCTTGGGAGAGACTTGTTGAGTACTATCAGTCTCTTAACAAATAATTGATCTTTATTACTAATTAACATATAGTAATCAGAACAATCTCAATGCAAGGGGAGCTGCGGCTCCCCTTGCCAAACAAAAATTTTTGCCTGTTGCCGGCATATAGGGCAACAAATACTGCCGTATGGCATAACGGAGACAGACCATGTACAAGAAACAAATGATTCTCCAGCGTATAACAAGCTTTCTTCTGCTCGCAGCAGCCGCGCTTGTATTCGTTTATTCTCTCGGTATCATCACCGATCTTTATGATAGCCTTTACCTGGTGTCCAGCTATAAGGAAACCAGCAGTATGTACGTTGAGGGCTCGTACGTATACCTCCATATGCAGGAATTCAATAGACAGTTTACCGCCGCGAGTATCGTTCTTATACTCACCGCTGTAGCTCTATTTGTGTTCAAATCTCACGATAGAAGAAAATATTACATAGCTAATTATATTACGATTGCTGTAAACGCCGTTGCCAACATTGCAGTTTCGGTCTGGGCGCTTACCAACGTATTCAAATATAAGGCAGAGTTCCTTTTGGTCGATTTTGCAAAGCTTAAGGAAATCTCGCTTCTGCTTCCCAACTCTGTATCCTACACCGAATCTACCTTCTGGTTTGATATCAGCATCTTTATTTTCGGCATTGTGTTCGCCGTTACACTGCTCAGCCTCGTTAACCTTGTATGGAAGATGGTTCTTATGAACGCCGAGAAGAAGCTGATCAACGAAGGAAAGGAGGCATGACAAATGACTAACGATGCTAACCGCACAAAAAAAGACAGGATGCGCTTTACGAAGAACACCGTTTCTTCAACACTCTGCTACATTGCCATCTTGTTTAACGTTCTTTACTTTGTGAACATCTATTCGTCAGACGTGGGCGACTACTTCTATAACATCAATATCGGTATGTCTGTAATTTACAACCTACTCTTTCTTCTCTTTACCTTCCTCTGCTCTGAGGGTGTAAAGAACTATAGCAAGGGTTATTCGATATTCACTATCATTATCGGCGCATTACAGATCGTTCGTATTTTTGAGATCCCTATGAAGGCTCACAATGCAATCATTTCTCTTAACAAGGTTGACGTTCAGGTTATGGATGACGCCCAATTTACTACCGTTGTTATTTTCCTCGTGATTTCAGCAGCTTGCTGCCTAACTGCAGGCGTTATAGGTCTTGTCAAGACGACAATTCTTGAGAACTATAAAAAAGAAACAGGACTCAACTAATATTCCCTCATCTCTTAAAGTCTATAGGAAAGGCTAAGGATTATGGCTTCATTAAGTTTGAAAAATCTTAACAAAATATACGACAACAACGTCCAGGCGGTCTTTGATTTTAACATTGATATCAATGATGGCGAGCTGATCGTTCTTGTCGGTCCCTCCGGCTGCGGTAAATCCACTACTCTTCGTATGGTAGCGGGTCTTGAGGATATTTCCTCGGGAACTCTTATCATTGACGGTAAGGATGTGACCAAGATGCCACCCAAGGACAGAGATATCGCTATGGTATTCCAAAACTACGCGCTCTACGCACATATGACCGTATATGAAAACATGGCATTCTCTCTTACTCTTCTGCACGAGAACCCCAACGTTATTCACGAGAAGGTTATGGCAGCGGCAGAGATCCTTGGACTCACCGATCAGCTTAACAAAAAGCCGAAGCAGCTCTCGGGCGGTCAGCGCCAGCGTGTTGCAATGGGACGCGCTATCGTTCGTACTCCCAAGGTATTCCTCTTCGACGAGCCCCTCTCCAACCTTGATGCAAAGCTCAGAGGTGCTACCAGAAGAGAGATCCTTCTACTTCACAAGCGCCTTGGCGCAACAATGCTCTACGTAACTCACGACCAGACAGAAGCTCTTACCCTTGCCGACAGAATAGTTTGCATGTCTATGGGCTACGTTCAGCAGATTGGAACTCCCCTCGAGCTTTACGATACTCCCGCAAACGTTTTTGTTGCAAGCTTTATCGGTCTTCCCCCTATGAATTTCTTTGACGCTACCGTATGCGGAGGTAAACTTCTCCTTGACGGCGGTGCAAGTGTAAGTCTTTCCGACGAGGAGGCAAAGCTTCTTTCCTCTTACGACGGCAAGATGATCACTCTCGGTGTAAGACCTGAAAATATTACTATTGGCGACGACGTTAAGGTTAAGGTTAACAACTGTGAAAACCTTGGTCAGACCACCCTTGTTCACGGAACAATGAACGGTCACAAGATCACCGCCAAGCTGCGTGAATGGTGCAACTATAAGCATGGTGAGGAGATTACCGTATCCTTCAACCGCAAGCACTTCTTCGATAAGGAAACCACCAACGCTATAAGATAAGGAAAAGCTGATATGAAAAACAATAATTCTAAAAACATATTCAAGGTATTCGGCGCTTGGTTGAAGGAAAGGGTGCGTAAGTTCTTCGTTGCACTTAAGAAAAATCCTCAGTACATTCCTACCGCAGCGCTCGCTGCCGCATTCCTTCACTATTCGCTGAATCTTACCCACATTTCCGATACCACCGCAAAGCTCCAGGGCTCGAATATGGGACTCTCGGCGTTTATTACCATGCTCTTCTTGATCCTCTCGTTTGTTTGTATGCTCAGCGCATTTCCCAAGCGTCAGAAGCCCAAGATCAGTATGATAATTATAATGATCGTGCTGTATGTGTCGGTTATAATTTCTGACATCCACTACATGAGCTGTATCTACACCGCGCTTTATCGTCCCGTAGATCCCATCAAGCCCGCTGATTACATTTTCACAGCATACAACACGGTTCTTGTCAACATTATTCTCGTTGCCATTACAATTCTCTGTGTTCTTCTCGAACCTGTTTATGCAAAGCTTATCAAGAAGATCAACACCTCTATTGAGGTTGAGGATAGCGGTGATATTGGAGCTATTGATATCTCTGGCGAGGATTAATTCTAAATGTCTGAAAATAAAAACACCAATAAAAATCAAGCTTCTGTCACAAACGGCTACGATCTTAAGACCGACGCTGTCGACAGACTTGTAAACGCTGATAAAAAAACATACTCGGGTTCTAAGATTGATCCCGGAAAGAAATATCGTTCCAAAGGGTTTATAGACAAGATCCCCGATCCGATAAAGGCGCTGTTTATCAAGTTCTGGTTCAGCGGAGCCGTTTGCTTCTTTATCTACTGGGGACTTGGAATGTATATCTGGGACACTCTCGATATGATGGTTGTCCTCGGTATCGTTATGGGTATGGTGACCGATGTTCTTGTAAACAATGCTTTTCATTTCTTTGCAGTTACAAAGGGCAGCAACGATAAATGGATGATGTTTCCGAAGAGAAAGTTCTGGACATTCTTCGCTAATATTATCTACGGTTTTATAATCGTATATCTGGTCGCATCTACCTATACCGCGCTTAACGCTCTTCTGAACACTGTCAGCGGCACCGACGGTACGGTATACGTTGGCGTTGAGCCTATTCTCTTTGGAATTCTGTATGTCGCATTCGATATGCTCTTTATCGGCATAAAAAATCTGACTCTCAAGATCATCTCAGATGCAAAGAAAAAGGTAGACTCTAAGTAAAATGATTAAAACACTTTTTATTTCATCAACATCAGCCTGCTTTGAATGGCAGAATGACCTTGCATACTATAAAGAAAAAGAATATTTGATTTTACTTGACGGAAAGCAGGCCCTTTCGGGAAATACAAACGTATTTTCGCTTTTCAATCTGCTTCCCGACACCGAATATACTATAACCTCTCCATCTATGGAGGGCAGCCTTGTATTTAGAACCAAGCCTGAGAGTGCGGCAATAAACGTGCGTGATTTTGGTGCGGTTGGAGATGGCAGGACTGACGACACCGTAGCCGTGCAGGCTGCTATCAACTGTCTTCCCAGAGGTGGCAGACTATACTTCCCCGAAGGAACGTATCTCGTTGCCCCGCTCTGCCTCAAGAGTCATATTACCCTTGATATTTCAAAGAATGCTTGTATTCTCGGGTCGTCCGACAGAAGTCGATATCCCGTTATTCCCGGTAAGACGGTTGATATGGTAAACGGCGAGGAGCATTTCTTTGGCACCTGGGAGGGTAATGCTGTTCCTATGCATCAGGCTCTTATTTTTGCCGAGTATGCCGAGGATATCACCATTGTCGGTCAAGGTATGATCAACGGAAACGCGCCTGAGGCAGGTTGGTGGATAGACGTTAAGTCACAGCCTAACGGACGCCCAAGACTGATGTTCTTCAATCGCTGTGAGGGCATCCGTGTTCACGGTATCCACGCATGCGATGCGGCCTCCTGGCAGATGCATCCCTATTTCTCCAAGCAAGTTGATTTTCTTGATATGTTTATCTCTGCCCCCAAGGACAGTCCCAATACCGATGCTATCGATCCCGAGGCCTGTGACAGAGTTGATATTATCGGCTGTCGCTTCAGCGTCGGTGATGACTGTATCGCGGTAAAATCAGGCAAAATCGAAATTGGTAGAAAGTTCAAGACTCCTGCAAACGGATACACCGTGCGCAACTGTCTTATGGAATTCGGTCACGGCGCAGTCACACTCGGCAGCGAGATGGCCGGCGGTGTCACCAATCTGACGGTAAACCGTTGTGTTTTCAGAAAGACCGACAGAGGTCTTCGTATCAAAACGCGCCGAGGTCGCGGAAAGGATGCGATAATCGACGGAGTCGTGTTTGAAAATATAAAAATGGAGGGTGTTCTTACCCCCATTGTAATGAATATGTGGTATAACTGCTGTGATCCTGACAGAAATTCCGAGTATGTCTGGTCAAGGAATCATCTGCCAGTTGATGACAGAACTCCTTATCTCGGCAAATTTACCTTCAGAAATATGGTCTGTGAGGATTGCGAGGCGGCTGCATGCTATTGTGACGGACTACCCGAGCAGCCTATCGATCAGATTGCCGTAGAAAATATCAAATTCACCTACTCTCCCGACGCAAAGCCCTCACTTCCCGCTATGCGTGAGTATATGAAGGCGTTTTGCCGTGTTGGAATGTATTTTGACAATGAAAAAACGCTTATAATTGACAACGTAACGCTTGACGGTGTTGCGGGTGAGGAGCTTGTTCTTCATAACATTGGGGAGCTTATCAGAAAATAAACGAGAGGATCAGCTATGCAGGGTAATAACGCTTACGCAAATATCGACAGATACATAGACCGCCTTATTACCGAGTCTACTCCCGATCTTCCTATATGGAATATTGAGAGCATCAGACAGGGTAAAAAGCCCCATTGGAACTACATAGACGGATGTATGATCACCTCTCTCCTGCAGATGAGCGAGATTACGGGTGAGAAAAAGTATTTTGATTTTGCCGAAGGCTTTATTGACTACTACGTATCCGAAAACGGTGATATACTCGGCTATGATATAGAAAAGTATAACCTCGACGATATTAATGAGGGACGGGTACTCTTTGAGCTTTACGCACAGACCGGTAAAGAAAAATACCGCCTTGCAATAGAAAAACAGAAGGCTCAGCTGGACGGTCAGCCCAGAACCGACACGGGCAACTTCTGGCATAAGCTGATATACCCAAATCAGATCTGGCTTGACGGCATATATATGGCACAGGTTTTCAGCACACTTTATTCCAAGGAATATGGTGGCAAAAACTACGCAGATATGCTCTCACAGATTGAAAATGTAAATAAATATATGCAGGACAAGACTACAGGACTTTATTATCACGGTCTTGACTGCTCTAAATCTATATTCTGGGCTGATAAGGAGACCGGATTGTCAAGAAACTTCTGGCTTCGCTCTATCGGTTGGTTTACCGTAGCTCTCGTTGACATCATTGAGATAATTGATGACGAGGATGCAAAAGGCAGACTGACGCGTATATTCTCCGACCTTATCGACAGCATTACAAATTTCCGCGACGAAAGCGGTCTTTATTGGCAGGTCGTTGACCAGCCTGGCAGAAATGGCAACTACCTTGAAACCAGTGGCTCGTCTATGATAGCCTACGCGCAACTGAAGGGAGCGCGCCTCGGCGTGCTGGACAGCTCCTATGCCTCGCTTGGAAAAGCAACCTTTGACGGAATATGCGCAAAGTATCTCAAGGTTAACGACGTTGGCGAGCTTAATCTCGGCGGCATCTGCCTTGTGGCAGGACTTGGCCCCGAAAACAACACTCGCCGCGACGGATCCTATGAGTATTACATATCCGAGCCTATCGTTGAGAACGATGCCAAGGGTGTTGCGCCATTTGTACTTTGCTATACCGAGATACTCAGAACAAGAGGAAACAACCGATGAAACTGATGATACGCGCCCACGACCTCGGTGCTCGGGGCGAGGTGGCTGTTGCCGAGGCACTTCGTGCGAAAGGTCTTGACGGCGTACAGCTTGTTGTATACAAATGCACCGATGACGTTAAGTATGAGAAGGGCTCTATAAATTCCGTTCGCGCTACTGAAATCGGTAAAGCCATAAGGACATACGGCGCAGAGATTCCCCTTGTCGGAGCATACTTTAACTGTGTGCATCCAAACGAGGAAAAGATTGAGCGCGGTATTGCCGTGTTCAAGGATTATCTTGATGTGGCAGGTGAGCTTGGATGTGATACGGTAGGCTCCGAAACAGGCTCCTACAACGGTGACCCCTGGATCTATCATCCTATGAATCACTCAAACGAGGCTCTTGACCGCGTTGTGTCAACCTTTACCGAGCTTGCCGACCACGCGATGGCGCGCGGAAGATTTATCGGTATGGAGGGCGCTTTCGGCCACGTTTGTCATACCCCAGAGCGACTTGCCGAGGCAGTTAGCCGCATTGACAGAAGCAATATCCGCATTATTTTCGATCTATATAATTACCTTGATATTTCAAACGTAGAAACAGCCTATGAGATTCTGGACAGAGGACTTGAGATTTTTGGACAGAACATTCTTTTATTCCACATCAAAGACTTCGTTATTGCCGACGGAAAGCTCAAGCAATGCGGCGTTGGCAAGGGCGTTCTTGATTTTACCAGAATCCTCGGCAAAATTTACGCACATAACCCCGACGCTATCCTCGTGCTTGAGGGTACAACGGGCGAGGATATAGACTACGCTATATCCCATCTTAACAAAATAATAAATGAAATTAATCGACCTGAAAGGAATGATTAAACATGGCATATCTTTCACTTAGAGAAATCAACAAAATTTATCCCAACGGATTCCACGCCGTACACGATTTCAACCTTGATATCGAGCAGGGCGAGTTTATCTGTCTGGTAGGTCCCTCGGGATGTGGAAAGTCCACTACTCTGCGTATGATTGCAGGCCTTGAAAACATAAGCAAGGGTGACTTCCTTATCGACGGCGTACGCGCAAACGAGATGGGTCCGAGAGAAAGAGAAATAGCGATGGTGTTCCAGAGCTATGCGCTATACCCTCATATGTCTGTTTATGACAACCTTGCCTTCGGACTTTCTCTTCAGGGTGTTGATGAAGATATAATCGACGAGAAGGTAAATAATATTGCAAGAATTCTCGGTCTTACCGATTATCTTGACAGAAAGCCGAGAGCTCTCTCGGGCGGTCAGCGTCAGCGTGTTGCCGTAGGCCGCGCAATTATCCGTAAGGTTGGTATCTTCCTTATGGATGAGCCTCTCTCCAACCTTGATGCAAAGCAGAGAGTTACCATGCGTTCTGAGATCACAGATATTCACCGTAAGGTCGGCTCTACCACCATATACGTAACCCACGATCAGACAGAGGCTATGACTATGGCTGACCGAATAGTGGTTATGAAGGAAGGCTATATCCAGCAGGTCGGCACGCCCTACGAGCTTTACTTCAACCCTGTAAATATGTTCGTTGCAGGCTTCATCGGCGAGCCTCCCATGAACTTTATCCGCACCAACGTTCACGACGGAAAGATTACCGTTCTCGGCAAGGACATTGAGCTTTCTCACATCATTTCCGATGAAAACGTCAGCGCACACGAGGGTAAGCCTGTGGCGCTCGGCTTCCGTCCCGAGGGCATCGTTCTCGGTGAGCAGGAGAATTTCTACGTATTCGAGGCAACCGTTGATCTTACCGAGCTTCTCGGCGACAACACCAACGTATACGTAAGCGACGGTGACACCAATCTCATTCTTAAAGTCGATCCCCACGATACTCCCAAGATGGATACTAAAATCGTGTTCTCCGTTCCCTACGCTAACGCATACCTCTTCGATGGCGAGAGCGAAATGGTTATTGAAAAGAAGTAATTTTTATAGTAAAAAGGGTGAGCTGATGCTCACCCTTTTATTTTTGATATTCATATAGTCTGTATAGCTTTTTAGACGCGCCGCCACCGTAGAGCGTTTTAAATATCGCCCTCTCTGCTCCCGTTAGCTCGTTTATAAGTGATATGGGAGTCATATCAAGCTCGCGCAGATATTCCATACCCGTTATTGTGAGAGACCTAGGCTCGTCCATTCCGTAAACCTGTGTCACACCCACATCGTTTATGGGATTTTTTATTTTTGACATTTTTGCGGCAAAAGTAGTATAGCAATCCATGAGAAGATAAACTCTGCCAAAACGTCCCCAAATATTGCTAAACAGCGACGACAGCTCGTCGTAGGTGAGATACATGCTTACCCCCTCCATAATTACTATGGCGACATCACCCACAACCGAGTCAAGAGTGTTCGTTTCCCGCGCATCACCGGGAAGCATAATGTACCTCTCGCTATCGGTATAGTATTTTCGTCTCTCACGGATAACATCAACAAAGTCTATGTCATACCAGCGGTGCGCCCCGCCGACCCTCTCTACCCTGCTATCAAGTCCGCAGCCAATATGCAGTACTGTGGCGGTTGGGTGTTCAAGAAGCCTGTCCCTCGTCCAATCGTCAAACACCCTGGCGCGCATACCCATATAATATGCCAACCATTTTGACTTGGATTTTCCGCGAAGGGCGAAGCCCTCACTCTCCCATATTTTCTCTGCTTTCTTGTCCTCAAGAATGATCCCCTTTTTACTTACATATGACTTGCCGAAAAGGGGGATATACAGCGTTTTGTTTACTTCATTCATCTTATGTACTCCAAAAGATATTTCTTAGTATTTTCAACCATCTCATCAAAGAGAGCTCTGGCAGTTGGGATATCAAGACCTACAAGAGGATCGTTTACAAATGCCTTGAATGCAAGATCAAGATCTCTCTCCCTGGCAGCTCTTGCCATAATGAGCTGCGAATCAGCCGAGCGGGAAACCAGCTGCCATACTCCCTCGGGTACTTCACCTGCAAAGACCGGATCAACCGCATCATCGCGGAAGGTAGCATTGGTCTCAACGATCAGACCGAGAGGAAGATTAGGAATCTGTCCTCTGTTAGGCAGATTTACATTAGTGATAAAATCCTCAAGACCGAGCAAAGCGCGGATCTGTCTTACACCGTCCTCCCCTGTGTTCTCTATTTTTACCTCCTCAGCACCGGTACGAAGACGCTCGCTGCGTGCGCGTCTCTCACAAAGGTCACCCTTTCGATAGCTGACGGGTGTACGGGCAAAGCCCCAGTCATGAATCTGCTCGTCATCCTTCAAATACCAGCTGCCCTCGCAGAACTCGGCAAGGTGTCTGTCACCCGCCGCAGCAATAACGCCGTATCTTCGGTATAGATCAAACTTTACCTTATGTGCGCACTCAAAGGTAGAGGCGGGATTTTCCTTGGGCAGGCCGTCCTTATAATGCCTTTCAACAAAGTCGGCATATATTTTGTTTACATCATAATCGTGATAACTTGCATCTGTGATCCAGGTGAAGTGGTTTACACCCACAACATTTGTCTTTATTGCCCTGTGATCAGCAACCTCCTCCCCCGTTGCCTCTCTTATAGCCTTAGCGATCACCTTCTGAGCGCCAAACACCTCGTGACAACAGCCAAACGCCTTAATCTCCGGGAAGGTATCGTAGAGTGCCTTTACACAGAGTGCCATCGGGTTAGTGTAATTGATGACCCAAGCCTTCGGGCAATGCTCCTTGATCGCCTCTGCAATTACCTCCATCATAGGAACGGTACGAAGAGCGCGGATAATTCCACCGGGTCCCGTGGTGTCTCCTACGGGCTGAAAAATGCCGTATTTCTCGGGGGTATGTACATCGCTCTCCATTTCATCAAACGTGCCGGGCAGAATGGATATTACAACAAAATCCGCGCCGCAAAGTGCCTCGTCAATAGTTCTCCTTGCGTTATATGTCCATGTTGATTTTGCGCCCTTGGCAGAGTTGAATTTGTTTCCGATTATTTCGTTATGTAAAGATGCCTCGTAATCGATATCGTAAAGATCGACCTGACCGCTGATATCCTCTGCAACAGCAAGATCACTCATAAGCTTCCACGCCCATCCTCGAGATCCACCGCCAATATATGCTATTTTCAGATTTTCAACTCCGTGATCGGTATATTTCATAACGCTTTCCTCCGAAAAATTTTTTCTATCCATCACCATTATATATCAATAAAATCAAAGTCGCCTTAAAATTTATAGCATTTTTGCATATTTTCCTTGATTTTTTTGATGTTTTGTGATAAACTATATCTATCTTGATTAAGGACGCAAGGGATATGGAACAGAAAATCAACGGCAAAATCGAAAATTACTATTTCAGCAAGGCTATTGACCGCCGATATAGCGAGTCTACACAGCACTACCACCCACACTTTGAGATTTATTATATGAAGGACGGCAGCTGCCGATATTTCATTGACGATCGCTCCTTTGATGTAGAGGCGGGGGATGTGATTTTTATTCCGAAAGGGATAATTCACCGCACAAACTACACTACTGCATCTCATAGCCGTCTGCTGATAAACTTTACCGACGAGTTTATTCCCCAAAACGTTATAGAAAATCTTATGGAATCGAGATATCTTTACCGCTCGAGAGAGATCGCAAAGAATATTGAGGAATTGTTTAATAAAATTGAACGCGAGTATACCAACCCCGACAAGTATACCAGGGATCTGCTTTGCTGTCATACAGCCGAGATGCTATACCTTATCGCTCGTCACCCAGGAACCGTTGAGGAGGCAACCACAGGAAATGAACTTATTGACAGTATAGTCAAGTATATCAAGCATAATTATATGAGTGATATTAAGCTCTCAAGTGTGGCAAAAATGAAGTCTGTAAGCCCCGAGCATCTGTCAAGAACCTTCAAGTCCTGCACAGGCCTTGGCTTTAACGAGTACGTTACCCTGCTACGACTTAAGAAGGCGGAGGAAATGATCAAGACCGAGCCTGACAAAACAATCAGCGATATAGCCTATGAGTGTGGATTTAACGACGGAAACTATTTTTCTTACAAATTTAAGAAGATGTACGGCATATCTCCCATCAAGGCGAGAAATAGTTGATTCAATATATAGAGAAAGCGGCTTTTATCAAAAAGCCGCTTTTTGTTAATTTTTGTTTACATTTTCCGCATATCTGACAGCATCCATAGCATCCTTGCCATAAAAATCTGCGCCAATTTCTCTTGCATATTCCTCGGTTAAAACCGCGCCGCCAACCATAATTTTACAAGCAGGAGCTTTTTTCTTTAAAAGCTTAACCGTTTCTGCCATAGCAGTTAGGGTTGTGGTCATAAGCGCACTAAGGCCTACAATCCTCGCGTCAAGAGATATTGCCTCCTTTACTATCCGCTCAGGAGACACATCCTTACCAAGATCTGTCACGTCAAAGCCATAGTTTTCCAGTATAAGCTTCACGATATTCTTTCCAATATCGTGAATATCCCCCTTTACGGTAGCAAGAACTATTCTGCATCCTACCGACTTTTGCTCAGGTGGCATAGCCGATTTGATAACCTCAAAGGCAGCACCTGCCGCCTCCGCACTCATAAGAAGTGAGGGTAAAAATACCGTCTTTTTTTCAAAGCCGTCACCCACTGTGTTTAGTGCGGGTATAATCTCACCGTTTATAATGTCAAGAGCCGCTTTTCCCTTAAGAAGCTCTGCTGCAAGGATGGCGGACTTTTCCTTCATTCCCTTGATTACTGCGGTTTTGAGATCGGTAATATTATATTCTACGTTATTTTTCTGCTCTGTGACAGACGTAATATATCCTTCAAAATTGACATCGTAGCCCGACAGAGCAAGATGTGCGCGATAGACGTCTAAAACCTCTGCTGAATAGGGATTTACAATAGCTGCGGAAAGCCCCCGTTCAAGTGCAGAAACAAGAAATACCGCATTAAGCTTATCTCTGGCGGGCAAACCGAATGACACGTTGGAGATGCCAAGAGATGTGTGAGCGTGAAGCCTTTTGCTTATCATTTTCACCGCACAAAGCGTTTCGATTGCCGCATCTTTATCCGCGCTGACCGCCATTGCCAAAGGATCAAATATTATGTTTTTCTTATCTATTCCATATTTTTTTGCCTCGACAAGTATCCTTCTTGCGATCTCCACCCTGCCCTCCGCGGTTTTGGGAATACCGTTCTCGTCAAGAGTAAGAGCAACCACAAGTCCGCCGTATTTTCTTACAAGAGGGAATACCGCCGCCATGCTCTCGGTCTTACCGTTTACGGAATTAATCATAGCCTTACCGTTATAGCGGCGAAGAGCGGATTCCATAGCGCAAGTATCGGCAGTATCTATCTGAAGCGGAAGTGAGGTCACCTCCTGCAAGCGACATACCGCATCGGTAAGAGTAGTTGCCTCGTCAATACCTGGAATACCGAGATTAACGTCAAGAATATGCGCTCCGGCCTCTTCCTGACCGATGCCCTCGCGGAGAATGTACTCCAGATTTCCCGATTTGACCGCCTCCCTGAAGCGAGGCTTGCCCGTGGGATTGATCCTCTCGCCAATTAGCACTGGAGCATCACCGAAGCGGACTGCGTGAGTATATGATGACGCGAGGGTGATTTTCTTCTTTTTAACGGGGAGAGGATTTATATCTGCCACTCTGCTGACAAGCGCGCTAATATACTCGGGTGTAGTGCCGCAGCAGCCACCGACCGCACGAACGCCGCGCTCTGTAAGGCGGCCTACGGAGTCAGCAAAATCACCGGGTGAAAGATCATAAAACGTTCTGTCCCCGTTCACCCTTGGAAGTCCCGCGTTCGGCTTCAAAATTACGGGGAGAGAGGAATATTTAAGATAATCCTCCACCACCGAAGTAAGCGCATCGGGACCAAAGGAGCAATTTACACCGATGGCATCTGCACCCATACCCTCAAGCAGAGCGATCATAGCCAGCGGATCTGCGCCCGTCATAAGCTTGCCATCCTCGCCATATGCATTTGACACGAATACAGGCAGCTTTGAGTTTTCTTTAGCGGCAAGCAGCGCCGCCTTCGTCTCATAGCAATCCGACATTGTTTCTATAAATATCAGATCCACGCCGTATTTTACGCCAAGCCTGACCGTTTCGGCAAATACCGCCACCGCATCCTCAAAATCAAGATCGCCGAGGGGCTTTAGCATTCTGCCCGTCGGGCCTATATCAAGAGCTATCCATTTTTTCTGACTGCCCTTGCTCGTCATTGCAGCCGCTCGTGCATTTTTCACAGAAGCGGATATTATTTTTTCAAGCTCTTCTGCAGAGAACTTCAGAATATTTGCTCCAAAGGTATTGGTACAGACCATATTGCTGCCCGCATCAAAATATGCTCTGTGAACGCTCTCAATGATATCGGGATGTGTGACGTTCCACCCTTCGGGCATCTCGCCTGCCGAAAGCCCTGCTCCCTGAAGCAGAGTACCCATTGCTCCGTCAAGAATGAGAGTATTTTTCTTTATATATTCGGTAATTTTCACTTTATTTACCTCAAAAAGTAATGTATGATTTACATTTTAATACCAATTATTGCCGTCACCGACTTTGACGGTGTCATTATCAGACTCTCGTTTAATACAACACCGATTCTTGCCTCGGGGTTAAGTGCCGAAAAAATGTCTCTTTGCAAAGCAAGTGGCAGGTCGGAATATCCCGGACTAAACCGCTTTGTGACAGACTGACCGAAGGAGATCTTTTCTTCTTTAATCTGCTTACAAAACTCATCACACAAAGTCTCTACCCTCTCGGTTCCTATTGCCTGAAGCATCACTGAGCGAGATGGAGATGCGATCGAATATCTTGCAATCAATCTATCCATATCCACGCCTACCGTTGCGCAGAAAAGAATTATTTTTTTGCAGCCGTCAAGCGCTTTTCTTAGAGCGCTGGAGTCTGTTCTCGCAAATCCGAGATCCAAATAAGCGTCAAGGGTGCTTAGCTCATACTCTCTGTAGCACACCTTGGCGGAAAGTCTTCCATCCACCTCGACAATACAGCTGTCAAGCAGAGACGTGATCTCAGGAATCTCCTCTCTCACACCCGCATAGCGAAGCGCCTCCCGTCTGTCAACAGGTGGTAGATAAAAGCTTTTTACAAAAACCAAATTATCAATCATTTTAAAATATCCGATACGTTATTAAGTATTGCCCTTGCAACCTCGGGCTTGTTCATTGAGTAAACGTGGACGTTTCCGACCCCATTTTCATAAAGCTCGGTTATCTGCTCCGTGGCGTATTCAATTCCGACCTGCGTCATTGCCACGGGATCGTCACCAAACCTTTCCACAAGCGAGAGAAAGCGCCTCGGCATATACGAGCCCGAAAGGTTGATCGCCCTTTCCACTTGACTTGCCCTAGTTATAGGCATAACACCCGGAATTATGGGAAGACTTATTCCAGCGCCTCTTGCTTTTTCAACGAAGCGGTAGTAAATACCGTTATCAAAAAACATCTGAGTGGTAAGAAAATCACAGCCCGCATCCGCTTTTGCACGAAGATGTATAATATCCTCCTCTGAGTTTTTGCTCTCGGGATGGACCTCAGGGTAGCAGGCACCGCCTATGCAGAAATCTCCCGCAGAGCGCAGCTCTCTGACAAGCTCCAAGGCATATTTATAATCCCTCGGCATATTCTCCATATCTACGGGAATATCACCGCGCAGAGCCATAACATTTTCTATCCCCGCCACTTTCATTTCAGCAATCCGCGTCAGTACCGTAGCTCTCGTTGACGACACGCAGGTAAGGTGCGCCAGGGTGGGTACACCGTAGTTTTTCTCAATATTCTCGGCAATATCCAAAGTATATTTGCTCGTTCCGCCTCCCGCGCCGTAGGTGACGCTCATATACGCGGGAGAAAGCCCTGCGATCTCCTCGGTAGCGAATCTTATGCTATCAAACGCCGTCTCGGTCTTCGGGGGAAAGACCTCAAAGGATATCGTCTGCTTATTCTGTTTTAAAATTTCTGATATCTTCATAGCCTTCACCTTTTTCTTGATATCTAATTATAACACTTATTTTTATTTTGCACAAGTACAAATATGAAAAAACCGCCTTTTGCTTTCAAAAGGCGGTTTATCTTTTTAATGATTACTGGTAGCTACTACGTTTGCGCCTGTGTCGCATACGTTCTCGATAATTATATCACCGATTTTGACGTTGTCATCAGCAAGCACGCTATTGATCTCTACCATAACCTCCAACATCTTGCCCTTGGGAACGGTTCTGTCGGTCTTTACCGAAACCACATCACCCGACTTGCATCTAACGGTAGAGGTGACGGTTCTCTTGGGATTGGTGCACTCGTCGTTCGCATAAGTAGCACCTCTCTTACAGAAGTTGCCCTCAACTGCGGTGGGCTTGCCATCATCAGAAAGAGTCACCTTCATCTGACAACCGCGAGGACATACTATACAAGTTAAAAGTCTTTCCTTTGCCATAACTTACGTCCTCCTTACATTTCTATCGAGAATGAAAGCTCGCCACCCGAAAGAGCCGAGATCATCTCTGCCGTAAGCTCAACCTTCTCCATCTCTGCGGGAGCAAGGCGCTGTTTTTTCTTTGAAATAATAACCTTATCACCGTCGCGAACAACGATCCTTGCATCTCTGTAAACGTCGGCTACTCTGAAATAAACAGAGGTATTTGCGATCTCGGTAAGTCGCTGGGGAACTGTATAACGAACTCTGCCATCGGTTTTAAGAGAAACAGAAATCTCCTTGTTGCTCTTACCCTGAAGATACTTTGCCGCCGCATTACCCGCGATAGCAGATTCCTCCGAAACGTAGTCAACCAGGTCGTGAACGTGAAGCACATTTCCGCAGGCGAAGATACCCTCTATAGCAGTCTCCCTCTCGCCGTTTACGCTTGCACCACCCGTCACTCTGTCAAGAGTGATGCCCGCGCCCTTGGTAAGCTCATTCTCGGGAATAAGTCCACAGGAGAGAAGCAAGGTGTCGCAGGGAATGTACTCCTCGCTCTCCTTGATAGGACGGCGATTCTCGTCAACCCTCGCAATAGTGACGCCCTCAAGACGCTCTCTGCCGTGAATATTAACTACCGTGTGGCTAAGGCGCAGGGGAATGTTGAAATCGTTAAGGCACTGCTCGATATTTCTTGCAAGACCGCCCGAATAAGGCATAAGCTCACAGACCGCCTTAACCGATGCGCCCTCAAGTGTCATACGGCGCGCCATAATAAGACCGATATCACCTGAGCCGAGAATTACAACACTCTTACCCGGCATATAGCCCTTCATATTAACGAACTTCTGCGCTGTTCCCGCGGTAAATATACCCGCAGGACGGTGACCCGCAATGTTAAGCGCACCCTTAGGTCTCTCGCGGCAGCCCATAGCAAGAATAACCGCGCCCGCCTCAATGGTGAAAATACCGTTCTCGCGGTTCATAGCGGTGATAACTCTATCGGGCGAAACCTCGATTACCATAGTGTCGAGCATATAGGGAATACCAAGCTCGCCTACCATCTTCTCATATCTGTAAGCGTACTCGGGACCCGTAAGCTCCTCGCCAAAGCGATGAAGACCGAAGCCGTTGTGAATACACTGTCTTAAAATACCTCCGAGAGCATTATCTCTCTCAAGTATAAGAATATCTCTGACACCCGCCTCGTGCGCTGCAACAGCCGCAGCCATGCCCGCAGGACCGCCACCGATTATAACTAAATCCTTTTTCATTTTCCACCTCTTACTTCGTCTTGCCGAAATTGATGTAGGAATTGCCGCCGAACTTGGTGACGGCGGTGTAATCTACGCCCATCTCCTGAGCTAACAGATCAATAATATAAGGAGTGCAGAAGCCGCCCTGGCATCTACCCATAGACGCTCTGGTTCTGCGCTTTATGCCGTCCACATCGGTGGGACGGGGATTCGTACGGATAGCATCAAGTATCTCGCCCTCGGTGATCGTCTCACATCTGCATATTACGTGAGCGTACTCGGGGCGCTCCTTAATAAGCGCGTTCTTTTCCTCCACAGAAAGAGAGGAGAAGAAGTGCATCGGACGTCTTGTGCCGTTAAAGTCGGCTCTTGCCTCTGCCTCATATCCCGCATCAAAGAGAAGTGACAGGACGTACTCTGCAATAGCAGGCGCGGAGGAAAGACCGGGACTCTCGATTCCCGCTACATTAAGGAAGTGGGGACGGGGCATATTAATAATGAAATCACCCGTGCTGCCTGTTGCACGAAGTCCTGTAAAGGAGGTGATAACCTTGCTGAAATCTATACGCGCTACCTGTGCCGACGCGAAAGCTCTTACCTTAGCAAGTCCCTCGGCGGTGGTCTTGGTATCCTCTTTATCATCAATGTCCTCTGCAGTAGGACCAACGAGCAGGTTGCCATCTACGGTAGGAGTGACAAGAACACCCTTACCCATCTTGGAGGGACAGCGGAAAACGGTATGGCTGATGTGATCGCCAACCTCGCGGTCAAGAAGCATATACTCGCCTCGTCTGGGACGAACGGTAAAGGAAGCATCACCCGCCATAGCCGAAACCTCGTCGGAATAGACACCAGCGCAGTTGATAACCCACTTTGCGAGAATAAAATCATCATCTGAAGAAAGCTTATAACCGTCCTCTGCCTTTTCGATCTTTTTTACCTCAAAGCTTGTCCTGAGGGTAGCGCCGTTGTCCATAGCGTTTCCTACAGATGCCATACAAAGCTCGTAGGGACAAACTATAGCACCCGTGGGAGCGTGAAGCGCAACTGTAACCTCGTCGCCGATATTGGGCTCAAGAGCAAGTATCTCATCGCGGTAGATAACTCTCACACCGTCAACTCCGTTGATCTTACCTCTCTCACACAAAGAAATCAACGTCTGCTCGTCCTCATCGTTGAAGCCAACGACCAGCGATCCGTTGTTCTTGTACTTTACGCCAAGATCACGGCAAACCCCTGCCATCATTTTCGAGCCGCGAACGTTCATTCTCGCCTTGAGGCTTCCAACAGCCGCATCATATCCTGCGTGAACTATCGCGCTGTTTGCTCTCGTTGCGCCAAGAGCAACGTCGCTTCCTTTTTCAAGAATGCAAACGCTGCTTGTGTACTTGGTAAGCTCGCGAGCTACCATACCTCCCACAACGCCTGCGCCTATTACTGCAAATTCAAACATATTTCAATCTCCGTTTTAAGTAATTTGCTTGACTTTTTCATATTTCACCACTATAATTATAATATAAAAAAATAGGTATGTCAACGGCATTGACAAAAGATTTAAGGAGAAAAAGAATGACTAATATAGAAAAACATGGATTTCGGCTTGTCAGAGAGAGGGAGCTGTCCGAGCTTGACGCCACTCTCTATGAGCTTTCGCATATAAAAAGCGGCGCATCGCTTATATACCTTGACCGCGAGGATGAGAACAAGACCTTTTCTATAGGCTTTCCCACCCCGCCCGAGAACGATACCGGAGTGTTTCATATTATTGAGCACTCGGTGCTTTGCGGCTCGAAGAAATACCCGCTTAACGATCCATTTGCCGAGCTACTCAAGGGCTCGCTCAACACCTTCCTCAACGCAATAACCTATGAGGACAGAACGATTTATCCCGTGTCTTCCAGATGTGAGAAGGATTTTCTTAACCTCGTTGACGTATATATGGATGCGGTATTCTCGCCCAATCTACTTAGCAATCCTAACATTTTCAGACAGGAGGGATGGCATTATGAGTATGACGGGGAGACTGACGCACTGAAGCTTAACGGCGTAGTTTACAACGAGATGAAGGGCGCCTATTCTTCACCCGACGAGCTTGGCGGCATAGCCCTTAACCGCGCGCTCTACTCGGGCACTCCATATTGCCGCGACAGCGGCGGTGATCCCGCCCATATTCCCTCTCTCACCTACGAGGACTTTAAAGCAACCCACGAAAAATATTATCATCCTTCGGGAGCAAAGATAATTCTTGATGGAAAAATGGATATTGAGGCGGTGCTATCGCTTCTTGACAGCCACCTATCAAATTATGAAAAGCGAGAGAGCATATCTCTTGCAGGCAAAAGCGAGGCAAAGATTGCCCCAGATACCCGTATAAGCTATGAAATATCCGAAAACGAGGACGAAAATGGCAAGGCAAGAGTGCTTTACGGATACGTTTTCGCCGATTTTTCAGATAGCGAGGCGCATCTAACTATGTCAGTGCTGGCGGATATTCTCTGCGGCTCAAACGCTTCTCCTCTCAAAAAGGCACTGCTCGACCGCGGACTTGCCAAGGATGCGGCTATGTACTCTATAAAATCGAGAGAGCATACGGTAGTTATCGAGGTGCGTGATGCGGACGAGAAAAGACTTGACGAGATCGACGAGGTAGTAAACGAGGTTATCCTCTCGCTTTCCCGTGATGGTATCGACAAAAAAATGATAAGCTCCACCCTGAACAGCATTGAATTCAGACTTCGCGAGCGCGACTTCGGCACCCTGCCCACAGGCATAGCCTTCGCTTTGTCGATTTACGGAGTATGGATGTACGGCGGAATGCCCGAGGATGCTCTGCTACTGAATGATACCCTCGCTTCGGTCAGAGGTAAGATAGACGGTAGTTATTTTGAGGATACGCTCCTTAATATGACTGTCAATAACCCTCACAGAGCGACTGTAATTATGCTGCCCGACAAGACACTTGCAGAGAAAAATGCGAGGGAAGAGAGCGAAAGACTTGCAAGCATTCTCGCCTCTTTGAGTAATAGCGAGCTTGAAAGGATCAAGCGTGAGGAAAGCGAGCTTCGCATATGGCAGCAGGCCGAGCCCACCGAAGAGGCAATGACATCTCTGCCCACCCTCTCTATTGATGATATTCCCAAGAAGATCTCCCGCCCCACGGCCGAAGAACGCATTATAAACGGGGTAAAAGTTCTTAAATGTCCCATCAAAACGAACGGTATTGTTTATATTTCACTGCTTTTTGATGCGTCTGATCTGCAAAAAGAGGAGCTGCTTCAGCTCTCAATGCTGACAAGCGCCCTGCTCAACTTCCCTACCGAAGGCTACGATGCGCTATCATTGCAAAACGAGATTAAGGCAAATCTCGGCAGTCTGTTCAGTTCCTTTACGGTTGGAACAAGAGGAAGTGTCACTATTCCCTATCTTAAGATCGGCGTAAGCGCTCTTATCAGCAAGACCGACGAGCTGATAAGACTTGTGCGCGAGCTGCTTATGACCTCAAAAATAGATAACGCAGGTGAAATCAAGAACATTGCTATGCAGGCAAAGGCACACATTGAGGATATGATGATATCCTCGGGCGAGTCGGTTGCACTCTCACGCGTTGAGGCAGGTCTTAGCGATGCCGGCGCAATGTCCGAATATCTCTCGGGCTATGAGGCGTACCGTCTGCTCTGCGAAATCTGCAAGGATGACGAGAAAATCGCAAGACTGACCGAGGATATTTCTACTCTTCTCGGCCGCATTATTGACAGGCGCAGGCTGACTATTGCTGTGACGGGTGATGCAAGAGATGATCTTATTGAAAGAATAACAGAGATATTCCCAATAGGTATAGGAGAGATTCAAAGAAAAAACACGCCTGCGTGTGCCGAAAAAAGCGAGTTTGTTCTTATTCCATCAAAGGTCGCATACGCGGTAATAGGCGGAAAGAGTGAGCTTGTAGGCAAGAACCTCGGACTTATGCGCGTGGTGCGCTCAATTCTATCCTACGAGTATCTTTGGAACACCGTCAGGGTACAGGGTGGCGCATACGGCACAGGCTTCGTACCAAGAAAGGACGGCAGTCTGTCCTTCTACTCCTACCGTGATCCCTCTCCCGCGCGCTCACTTGTGGCATACCGAGACAGTGTGGCATATCTGCGCACAATTTCCGAAAGCGATGAGGATATTACTAAATTCATTATTGGAGCAATCGGAGAATACGACACGCTTATCACACCCAGAACCGCATCACTGATCTCCACCTCCGATCATCTTAACGGCTGGTCGAGTGAGGACGAGGCGGCGGTTCGCGCGCAGATGCTGAGTGTCAAGGCGCGTGACCTTGCATACGCTGCAGATATTATCGAAGATGCGCTTGGCAACGAGAGAATTGCCATCGTTGGCGGCACAGAGCATCTCAATTCGCTTGATAAAAAGCCCGAAAGAATAATAAGAATATAATAAAACAAAAAAGAGCCTTGAAAATCCAAGGCTCTTTAATAATGCGTTGTTATTTTGCATTAAGCTCAATTATGTTGCTCGCCTCATCCCACTTGAAGGTGACGAGATTGAGGAGAACGGTAGTGGCAATGTGAAATCTAAACTCGGGAGTGTCACCGAATTCCTTCTCGTTGCCCTCCTCGCCGTAGGTATAAACGTTGTCATCCCCCTCGGGAACAGTCAGCTCGGAGAAAACGCTTACGTCATCAAGACGGTAAACCTGTCTTTCGCCCTGCTTAAATACAATATCTACACTGCCGAGCGCGGTGTATATGCAAATAATAATAACTAATGCGAGTATTGCCGAAACCAAACCCGCATTGCGGGGAGATATGTCCTTCATAATAAACTCCTCTCGAGAGATGATATTTTCTAAAATAATTATATCACCCCAAAAAAGAAAAGTCAATATATAATACCATTTTAAAGCAGTTAAAAATCACATAAGATTATTATAACAATCTTGACTTTTACACTATTTTGTTGTATAATCTTGTGTTGGCAAGAATTGTTTGGTCCAAAAGGATACAAACTTATCAATATAAGACTAAGAAAGGAAAAACCAAATGAACTACAAATACGATGCATGGTCGGGCTTTGAAGCCGGCACTTGGGTTAAGGAAGTCAACGTGCGCAGCTTTATCCGACACAATTATACACCCTACGATGGCGATGAGAGCTTCCTTGAGGCTCCCACGAAGGACACTCTCTCGCTCTGGGATCAGGTAATGGAGCTTACAAGACAGGAAAGAGAAAAGGGCGGAGTTCTTGATATGGACACCAAGATAATCTCCACCATTACCTCTCACGGCCCCGGTTATCTTAACAAGGATATAGAGAAAATCGTCGGCTTCCAGACCGACAAGCCCTTCAAGCGCGCGCTTATGCCCTATGGCGGTATCCGTATGGCAGAAAAGGCTTGTGCTGACAACGGCTATACCATCGACCCTCAGGTAAAGGAGTTCTTTACCATACACAGAAAGACACACAATTCCGGCGTTTTTGATGCCTACACCCCCGAGATGAAGGCATGCAGAAACAGCCATATCATTACAGGTCTGCCCGATGCCTACGGACGAGGCAGAATTATAGGTGACTACAGACGAGTTGCGCTCTACGGCGTTGATCGTCTCATCGCCGATAAGGAGGAGCAGAAGAGAACCACCCGTTCCGCTATGTACTCAGAGGTTATCAGAGCAAGAGAGGAGCTTTCCGAGCAAATCCGCGCTCTCGGCGATCTGAAAAAGATGGCTGCAAGCTACGGATGTGATATTTCCCTTCCCGCAAAGGATACCAAAGAGGCTATTCAATGGCTCTACTTCGGTTATCTCGCAGCGGTTAAGGAGCAAAACGGCGCGGCTATGTCGCTTGGCCGTACCTCCACCTTCCTTGACATCTACTCCGAGAGAGATATCAGAGAAGGAAGATATACCGAGAGCGAGATACAGGAGTTTGTTGACCAGTTCATTATGAAGCTCCGCCTTATCAAGTTTGCTCGTACTCCCGAGTACAACGCGCTCTTCTCGGGCGATCCCCAGTGGGTGACCGAGTCTATCGGCGGTATTGCAATCGACGGTCGTCATATGGTAACGAAGATGTCCTACCGTTATCTCCATACCCTCACAAATCTCGGTCCTGCTCCCGAGCCCAACCTCACGGTTCTCTGGTCCACAAGACTTCCTATGAACTTCAAGCGCTACTGTGCTAAAATGTCTATTGAGACCTCCTCTATCCAGTACGAAAACGACGATATGATGCGCTTTACCCACGGTGACGACTACGCCATCGCCTGCTGCGTATCCTCTATGAGAGTTGGTAAGGAGATGCAGTTCTTCGGCGCGAGAGCTAATCTTGCAAAGTGCCTGCTCTATGCTATTAACGGCGGCGTTGACGAGATAAACGGAAAGCAGATTGGCCCCGAGTACAGACCTATCACCAGCGAATATCTTGACTACGACGAGGTTATCGTTAAGTACGATGCAATGCTCAAGTGGCTTGCGGGCGTATACGTAAACACCCTTAACGTAATTCACTATATGCACGACAAGTATTGCTACGAGAAGATACAGATGGCCCTTCACGACAAGGACGTCACCCGTTGGTTTGCCACGGGTATTGCGGGACTGTCGGTTGTGGCAGACTCCCTCTCTGCAATCAAATACGCGCGCGTTAAGGTTATCCGCGACGAAAACGGACTTGCCACCGACTATGAGATCGAGGGCGACTTCCCAAGTACGGAAACGACGATGATCGCGTTGACTCTATCGCATATGATATTGTTCACAGATTTATGGAGCATATCAGAAAGAACCACACCTACCGCGATTCTATTCCCACCACTTCTATCCTTACAATTACCTCTAACGTCGTTTACGGTAAGGCAACTGGAGCAACTCCCGACGGACGTAAGAGAGGCGAGGCGTTCGCTCCCGGAGCTAACCCTATGCACAGAAGAGATACCCACGGTGCTATTGCATCTCTTTCATCTGTTGCGAAGCTTCCCTTCATCGACTCTCAGGACGGTATTTCCAATACCTTCTCCATCATTCCCGGTGCGCTCGGCAAGGACGATCAGATCTTTGCAGGCGACATTGAGGTAAACCTTGATTGCTCAAACGGCGCCTGCGGCACTCCCACTCTCTTTGAAGGACTTGACACCGACGCATACGGCTACGAGTTTACCGAGAACAACGGCTAAAGTGACCTCGTCACAGAAAAGTGCCGACAAATGTGCTACACTTAAAGCAGTAAAACGAAAGGATAACTATAATGGCAGCAACACAAAATCAGATAGATAATCTTGTTTCTCTCCTTGACGGCTACGTACAAAAGGGTGGACACCACCTTAACGTAAACGTTTTCAGCCGTGAGACTCTCCTTGACGCTCAGGCTCACCCCGAGAGATATCCCCAGCTCACCGTACGCGTAAGCGGTTATGCGGTAAACTTCGTTAAGCTCACAAAGGAGCAGCAGGACGAGGTTATTTCCAGAACCTTCCACGATCAAATTTAATTTTTTATCAAAAAATGAACGGCGGTTAAAATAACCGCCGTTTAAAATAAAAAGACAAGGAGGTAGATATGGTCGGCTATATACATTCGAAAGAGAGCTTTGGCACGGTTGACGGGCCCGGAATACGCTACGTCCTATTTATGCAGGGCTGTCCTATGAGATGTCTGTACTGTCATAATCCCGATACATGGGAGATGAGTGGCGGCACCAAAGTGACGGTGGATGAGATAATCGAGGAATATTGGAACAACCGCCATTTTTACCGCGACGGCGGAATTACCGTCACGGGCGGAGAGCCGCTTTTGCAGATAGATTTCCTTATTGATCTTTTCCGCGCGGCAAAGGCAAAGGGTATTCATACCTGCATTGACACCTCCGGCATCACATATACAAACAAAGACACCGATTACCGCGAGAAGCTGGATGCGCTGATGACCCTTACTGACCTTGTAATGCTTGATATAAAGCATATTGACTCCGCGAGGCATAAAGAACTGACCGCACATTCAAACGAGCGTATTCTCGCCTTTGCAAAATACCTTGAGAAAAAGAAGATTCCTGTATGGATCCGTCACGTGGTAGTAGAAGGATATACGGATGACAGTGAGCATCTTTTCAATCTCGGTAGGTTTATCGGTAGCCTTAAAAATCTGCATGCATTAGACGTTCTTCCCTATCACACGATGGGCGAGAGCAAATACGAGCGGATGGGTATTCCGTACCCATTGAAAGGCATTCATGCCACCTCAAAGGAAAAGGCGCAGGAAGCAAAGAACATAATTCTGAAAGGCATCTACTCAGTTAGAGGACAGAAAAAATAACAGGCTAAATCGGCGAAAGCTGAAATAGCCTGTTTTAATTTTAGTAAAATAGTCTATCGCGATAGACGAGATAGCGCGTTTTGCAGTTCTTGCAAAGCTGGTTTGCCATAGCGTCAAGCTCGGCTCTGCTCACTAACTTATAGCCGATAACCTCG
Organism: Clostridia bacterium; assembly: GCA_017522795.1. Taxonomy (GTDB): domain Bacteria; phylum Bacillota; class Clostridia; order Oscillospirales; family CAG-272; genus UBA1740. Next base: position 35,143 of record JAFWXZ010000028.1, read on the forward strand.
GTTGGCTGAAGCTTCAGCTCTGGGAGAGACTCGAGCTTGAGAAGATAGGTCACCGCATAATGACGCCCTGCGCCAACCGCACCGATAAACTCAAGGTTTTCGGGAGTTGTAAATATTCCAACCTCCTCGGCAAGCTCTCTCACAGCTCCATCGGGAATGCTTTCACCTGCGAGCACCGCGCCGCCCGGAGCATCATACTTCAGTCCCTCGCTCTTGTCGGGATGGCGGTGCGCAACGAGCAGTCTGTCGCCAACCCTTACCCACACCTCAACGCAGGGGTGGTAAAGTCCCTCGGGTATGTTATCGTGATCTGCTCGAGGCCATTGTATGCCAACTTGCTTTCCGTCCTTGTCCACAAGATCCCAAATCTCAGCCATTTTGCCACCCGCTTTACGAATTTTTTACGTTAACGTCAATCTTATTGTAAGGTATCTCGATATTGTTTTTGTCAAACATCAGCTTGCTTGCCTCAAGAATATCCCATTTTACAGTCCAATAATCCTCACTGTTTACCCAAACGCGAGCGGTAATGTTTACTGCGCTATCGCCGTGTCCGCTCATTCTTACAACGGGTGCGGGATCGTCAAGAGTCAGCTCGTGAGATGCGAGAAGATTGTAGATAAGCTCTCTCGCCTTCTCAAAATCACTCTCGTATGCTATTCCGAAGTCAAAGTCAACTCGGCGGGTAGGCTTCTCGGAGTAGTTAATAATATTGGAATTGGAAAGAGTACCGTTGGGAACATAGATAACCTTGTTGTCGGGAGTGCGAAGCTTGGTGCTGACGATGCGGATCTCCTCAACCGTACCTGCGATAGAGCTACCCTCAACCTCAACATAATCGTCAACCTTAAAGGGTCGGGTAAAAATGATCAGCACACCGCCTGCAAGGTTTGAAAGCGCGCCGTTCACAGCCAGACCTGCACAAACGCCGAGGGAGGTAACAAGTGCGGTAAGTCCGCTGGTATCAATTCCGAGATAGCCAACCAGGCAAATAGCAACGATTATCTTTGCCGCAATTTTACCCACGTAGGTAAGGGTTTTTACAAGAGTTTTGTCAAGCTTTTCATTATTTTTTGACTTTTTCTCTATTCTTTTTGCTATGGCGTTAATAACGCGGAAGCTAACGAATAGTATAAGCAGGGAAATAAGAATCTTTATTCCCGTGTCAAGACACCATGATAATACAGTGTCAAGTACCGCAGACCAATTAATAGTCTCGGTAGTGGTTTCAAGTAAAAAGTTCATTTTCTTTCCTTCCTTTGAAAATGTTCTGAATTATTACGTTAGTTATTATATCAAAAAACGCAAATCATTTCAATACAACCAACAAAAAATTCACAAAAAATAAGAAAAAATACGCATTTTGCAAACCAAACATAACAAAAAGGCGGTCTGCTTCAAAGCATACCGCCTAAATAGCTTAATTGACAAGCTCTTCTGCAGGACAATTTTCGGGGATGGATTCCTCAGGAATAGCTTCTTTTCTTTCTTTTAAGTATTCCTTTACGCTTTTCATTTTAATATTATTTCTCTTTCTGATCTTTTCACACATATCAACAAATTCGTTTCCGTAAAGGCTGTTTTTCTCTCGCTTTGCGTCAATAATATCCTCTATGGTATCGTAAATTCTGACAAGGTTCTCTCCCGAGGAGGTATTGAATACCCATATAGGAAGCAGGCCATTTTTATGTAAGAGTCCCCACATCTGATAAAAATTCGCCATCTTTGATGCAGCTTCTCGAATGTTTTTCTCGGTTAATGGTGTTTCGTCCTCATCGCTTGAATAATTGCTTGCAATCTCGTCAAAGCGTGGGTTTTTATGGCAGACACTTATTCCCTCTTCAAACATAAAATCTCTGTACTTATAGAGCAGGTGTCTTGCCTTTACTATCTTTTCATCCTCAACCGCCTCGTAATATGTTCTGACATTTGAGACCGAGTCGTTTACTATTGTGAATATTGCCACAACCAAGCTGCCTATTGACGTCAAGCCCGAAACAACCGAGAACAATGCTGCCGCAAACGCCAGATCAATCGTTCCGATCTGATAGGTTTGAACGATTCCAATGACGCCTATAATCGTGACAAGCAGTGCAATGGACATACAAACCAGCACGCCCACAAACAAAATATCCTTGATGACTCTTCTCATTTTTCTGCCAACCTTTGTTTTTTCTTACATTATATCACATTTTTCGAGCCCAGTCAATAGCCCGCGCTACTGAAACTTTGCCGTGGAAAAAGAAAGTAAAATTAAAATATGAGTAAATGGTCAATTCAAAAACATTGCTATTGTGACAAAGATATTATATAATCAAATTGCTAAATAACTATGCTAACAGAAAAAATGTGCACAACTTATAAAGACAATGATTAAAAATCTGTTGTGAAGGTTGCGAAAAAATATTTTATTCTCGCTTTCAGAGAGTAATTCCTTTGTTTAGGGGTGGAATTTTCACTGACATAATGGTAGAATTATGACAGTAAGAAAGGAAATTTTAAACAATGGAAAGAAAAACTATAGGTAAATTTATATCCGTTTTACGAAAGGCAAACGGCATGACACAAAGAGAACTTGGAGACAAACTTTTTGTTTCTGATAAAACCGTTAGCCGATGGGAACGCGACGAATGTACGCCTGAATTATCATTAATACCCTCAATTGCTGAAATATTCGGAATAACAACCGACGAGCTTCTGCGCGGTGAACGAAGCAATTCGGATCGAGAAACAACATCGGACAATGGTACGAGTAGGCAGAAGGCAAAAAGCGACAAGCAATTTAAACTGATGCTTCATAGTAGAAAGAAAAGGTTTACCAACCTTTCCTTTATTTCAATAGGTCTATGTCTGGTAGGACTTATAGCCGCTATGATATGTAATCTCGGCTTCTCAAAGGGTATGCTTGGCTTCTGCCTTGCAAGCGTATTCTTCGTAGCAGCTACGATATGTCAGATATGCTTTACGGTAAGTTTCAGATTTCTCATCGATGAAGAAGAAGCAGAACACGCCGAAGAAACAAAGAAAGCGAACACTGACATGGTGTTCAGCTCAGTAAAGATATTTTTCGGAATACTTCTGATTTTTGTATTCTGTTTGCCGACAGCGCTTTTGCCGCCCGATAGCTACTACGTACTCATTATTGAATCTTGGCTTTTGTTCGGCACTTTATTCGCCGCCGTCGCATTTCTCCTTGCGTTCTGTGTATATAAAATATTCGTATTTAAGGCGTTGATAAGAAAAGAAATAGTATGGCTTGACGAACAAGCAGTTAGCAAAGCGAATGACGACGGCAAGCTTCTTGGAAAAATCTGTATCGTATTCGTTGCCGTACTTGCAATCATTTTGCTTGCAATATATATTATCACCTCTTCCGTTAGTGAATCTACCTTCATAGAACGTGAAAGATTTGATGATCCCGATAAATTCATTGAGTATATGCAAAGCGAGTATGACGCTTGGTATGAAGAAGCGTATAGCAATTTGCCGTCAGCTCCCGATGCCGAGGGAATGAAACCCACCTATGAACCGCACAAAAAATGGTCGGAGATCGACGGCAAGCGATATTATTTCTGCGAGCATTTATACGAATCAATTACCATTTTACAGCATGAAAACGGTGATTGGGAAATTATTGTAATAACCAACGATGCCTACCAAAACGGAATGGCAATGTATGATATACTAAATGCAAGCTTACTGTTCTTACACGTAATCAATCTTGTGGCATGCATTGCTTGGTATCTTATAAAAACAAAGAAGCACAGAATAACATGAGTTAAGCCCTCTATCCAATTTTGGAAGAGGGCTTTTTATATATTAAGTGCATACCGCAACAGTACCTTGTAACTTTGAACCCTGGACCCTTGCATACCACCGCAGGTGGTATCTTGCCAATTCGGAGATGGTGCTTCTGGTTAGTACAACAGGTGTGAAAATAAAAAACAACCGACCCGAATGGCAAATTCAGAGTTAGTTGCGAACTATGTTAGTACTTGCTACGGTAGGAAAAGCCTAAAGGTGTGTTTGCACTAACAAAGGTCAAAGAAAAAAAGAAAACCATTTTTATTGGTGCACCTCCAGGGACTCGAACTCTGGACCCACTGATTAAGAGTCAGTTGCTCTACCAACTGAGCTAGAGGTGCATATGCAAGATTTTACGGTTTTTCTTTATGGCTCCCCGAACTGGGCTCGAACCAGTGACATCATGCATACCGCTTGCGGTATTGGGCGAAGCGAGGAGAAGTTGTTAATAAGTAGTGCAACAAGTGTAATCAGATGAAATATCATCCCGAGCCGCCCTTTCACAGTCCGTTCGCGTAGCGAACAATGATCTGTTAAGCTGGTGGCACTGTTTGTTCGAGCCCAAAGATGAATACAAACGAAAAAGCAAAGAAAAAACACCGCATAGTTGCGGTGTCTTTTCTTTATGGCTCCCCGAACTGGGCTCGAACCAGTGACATCATGATTAACAGTCATGCGCTCTACCG
>JAFWXZ010000029.1 GCA_017522795.1 Clostridia bacterium
ATGGAATCCCCTCGCTTCTTTGCCGCGATATTGTAGTTTACAATACCGTCGAACTCATCCTCCATATCGGTAAGCTCGTGATAGTGTGTAGCAAAGAGCGTTTTTGCGCCGATCTTCTTCGAATGTGTATATTCAACCACCGCGCGAGCTATGGACATACCGTCATAGGTGCTTGTTCCCCTGCCCACCTCATCGTAAATAATAAGCGAACGGGAGGTGGCGTTTTTAAGGATGGTAGCGACCTCTGTCATCTCAAGCATAAAGGTGGACTGTCCCGATGCAAGGTCGTCAGAAGCGCCTACTCTGGTAAAGAGCTTGTCCACTATACCGATCCTAGCCTCTCTGGCAGGCACGAATGAGCCTATCTGCGCCATAACGGTGATAATGGCAACCTGGCGCATATAGGTGGATTTACCTGCCATATTAGGTCCTGTGATGATCATAACCTTGTTAGCCGAGGTATCAAGGGTTGTGTCGTTAGGAACGAAGTAGGAGTCACGAACGAACTTCTCTACAACAGGGTGTCTGCCGTCCTTGATAACGATATCGGTGGAAAGGTCAACCTCGGGGCAGACGTAATTATTCTTGCTGGCAACCTCGGCAAGAGAGCGGTATACATCGATCTCGGCAACGAGAGATGCGCTCTTTCGGATGCGTTCTCTGTTATCGGCAACGAAGGCGCGAAGGCTGTCGAATATCTGATATTCAAGCGAAACCAGCTTTTCATCCGCCGAGAAGATGGTGTTCTCCATCTCCTTAAGCTCCTGGGTAATATATCTCTCGCAGTTTGTAAGTGTTTGCTTACGAACGAATCTGTCGGGCACCTGATCGATAAAGGACTTGGATACCTCGATATAATAGCCAAACACCTTGTTATAATTGACCTTCAAGGTTTTGATGCCTGTTGCTTCCTTTTCGCGTTGCTCGATGGATGCCATAATTCCTTGACCGCCATCCTTGATAGAGCGATAGTAATCAACGTCTGCATTGAATCCCGGACGGATCATTCCACCCTCACGGATCGTGAGAGGAGGATTATCGTCTATAGCCTTGCTTAACAGCTCGTAAATATCGTCAAGTGTATCAAGCTGCTTTGTTATTTCCTTGAGCGAACTCGACTGGAATGTAGAAATCAAGGCCTTAATTCCAGGCAGACGCTTAATGCTGTCACCTATCGCCTTTAAATCTCTCGCGTTTGCCGTACCGTAAACCGCCTTTGCGGTAAGGCGCTCTATATCAAGCATTCCGTCAAGGAGCTCGGAAAGCTCGTCCCTTCCGCGTCTGTTTGCAAAGATATCCTTCACCGCGCCCTGTCTGTGCGAGATCCTTACAGGATCAACGAGTGGACGAAGCACCCATGAGTTAAGAAGTCTTGCTCCCATTGCAGTCTTGGTTTTATCAAGCACCCAGAGCAGCGAGCCGCGCTTTGATTTAATGCGCATAGCCTCCACAAGCTCAAGGTTCCTAATAGTATTAAGATCAAGGTCAAGATACTGACCTCTCGCATATACGTTAATGCCCTTTGCAAAGGCAATATCGGTCTTCTGCGTTTCCTCTATGTAAGAAAGCAGCGCGCCAGCCGCCATAAGCATCTCACTCTCAGTAAGCTTGTCTGCCTCATCCTTAAAGTGACGGCGGGACAGCTCCTTCGCCCTTTCGTAAGCGAAAAGACGGCTCGCATTGTCGGTTATTAAAGAGGAAAATCTCTCGCGTGCAAAGCTTGTAATAGAAGGAATTTGGTTTTCTTTACGGTTTAAAATGATCTCCGAGGGCTGATATGAGCCGATCTCGTTACGAAGAAGCGTGAGATAATCCTTACCCGAGAGATAGGTGGCAGAAACCTCACCCGTAGATATATCAGCGGTAGCAATTCCCGCAGCACCATCCGAAAGGCAGACCGCCATAAGAAAGTTGTTCTTTCCCTCCGAAAGAAGACTTGCATCTGTGACCGTACCCGGTGTGACAACTCTCGTCACCTCGCGCTTAACGAGGCCCGCAGATTCCTTTGGATCGCTAACCTGCTCACAAATAGCGACCTTAATTCCCTTCTCAACGAGCCTGCCCACATACACGTCAGCTTTATGGAAAGGAACGCCACACATAGCCGCGCGTTTTCCCTCTCCGCAATCTCTGCCCGTAAGAGTCAGCTCAAGCTCGCGGGATGCGATGATCGCATCCTCAAAAAAGCACTCGTAAAAGTCGCCGAGACGGTACATAAGGATAAAGTCCTCATACTGCTCCTTTACCTCTAAATATTGCTTCATCATAGGAGTGACGGTGGTGACGTCGCTCCTTTTATCTATAACAATTACCTCTGCCATAGAGTAATTACCTCTTATCTAAGATTTTTTATCAGTGACAGCCCTTACAGGTGGAGCAATCGTGGGTGCAATCCGATGGACGCTCTCCCGTGATGCAATACTTTATCTCCGCATTTACGTCCGCCATAAGCGCGTTCATAGCTCTCTGCGCCTCGGCAAAGGCGATATATTTGGGATCGGAGCCGATCTCGGAGGAAAGCTCCTCAATGCGAGCGCGAAGATCTGCGATAGCGCGCGCATCTGCCTCATCGGGATTCTTTGCGAACTCCTGGCCGAGAAGCATTCTCTCTGCCTCATACTCGCTCATCTTGTTCTGAAGCGCGGCATCCGACTGGAATACCTCCTTGGTTGCCTCAAGATTCTTTATCTCATCGCTCTTGGCAATCTCCTCGCCAAGCATATGTGCAAGCTCCATAATTCTTGTCATTTATCTATCCTCTCTTTTCTGCCTCGCCCAACAGATGATAGGGGCAGGCCTTGGTAATTTTTACGTTAATAAATTCGCCGATCTCGGCATCCGACTCAAAGTAGACAAGCTTACCCGTCAGCGTTCTGCCCGAGCAGATACGTCTGCCATTCTTTATCTCATATGCGTCGGTAAGTACCCTTTGAATAGTGTCCACATAGGGACGGTTTTTATCATACGAAAGCTTGTCCTGCAACCCCAACAGCTCTGCCATTCTCGCATCCTTTACCGAGCGCTCAACAGCGCCGTCCATCTTCGCAGCACGAGTTCCCTCTCTGGGCGAATACAAGAATGCATATACGTTATCGAACTCTACCCTACGAAGAACATCCACCGTATCGGCAAAGTCAGCATCGCTCTCGGTTGGGAAGCCGATTATAACGTCGGTAGAAAGAGCTATGCCCGGAATATTCTCTTTAAGCTCGCAGGCTATATCAAGATACCGCTCCCGTGTGTAGGTACGGTTCATCTCCTTCAAAATGCGGTTACTGCCCGACTGAAGCGGCAGGTGGAAGAAGGGCGCGATCTTTGGCGTATAGCGCTTCATCACTTCTATAAGGGCAGATGACGTGTCCTTCGGGTGGCTTGTCATAAAGCGTATGATAAAATCGCCGTCTATCTCGGCTATCCTCGAAAGCAGCTCGGGGAAAGTAAGATCCGCATTGTAGGAGTTTACGTTCTGTCCAAGCAGGGTGATCTCCTTGACACCAGAATTTACAAGCCCCTGACACTCGAAAATAATATCCTCGCTGCATCGGCTGCGCTCTCTGCCTCTGACGTACGGAACGATACAGTAGGAGCAAAAGTTATTACAGCCGTACATTATTGACACCCAGGCTCTGTGCCTTTCGCGTCTTACGGCGGGAGAATCCTCGTATATATCTCCCTCGTCCTGACCGAAAATGAAGGAACGCTTTCCGTCAGTCAATTTTCGCGCCACAAGCTCGGGTATGCGGTGAAGCATATTTGGCTCAAGGGTAAAGGTGACGTAATGAAAATCCTTCTTCAGCATATCCGCCCGATGAGGCTCAGCAGCCATACAGCCGACCACGCCTACAATAAGATCGGGATTACGCTTTTTTTGCGCCTTGAATCTTCCGAGAAGAGAAAGCGCCTTTACCTCTGCGTGCTCTCTGATAGCACAGGTGTTGATGATAATTATATCGGCAATATCAGCATTGTCGGTTGGGGTATATCCCATCTCTGTAAGCAAGCCAAGAATGGTCTCGCTATCCCTCTCGTTCTGCTGACAGCCGAAGGTAATTACATGAGCGTATTTCGTCGCTCCAAAATTTATTTCTTTAACGAGGGAGATATACTCTCTCACGTTCGTATCGTTTATGCTGCGGATCAAGATTTCCCCCTCCTTTTTCTTAATTTTTCATTTTCTGGGCAAGTTTCTCTGCCGAAAGACCTACGTAATCGTAAAGATCGCAGGGCTCGGTGGGTGAAGCAAAGCTATCGTCTATGGCGGCAATTCTGTAATCGGTCATTCTGCCGTCAATGCCGCGAAGAATAAGCTCCTCACGGATAATCTCGCCTGCTCCGCCGTTTTTTATTCCCTCCTCGGCGAACAATACTCTCTTTGCACCCGAGATTATGGGAACAAGACTTTCTGCCACAGTGCCATAGGGCTTCAGGCTTTCGAGGAGAATAACGCCAACGTTCATTCCCTGCGAGCGCAAAGCATCTGCCGCACTAACAACTCGCGTAATGAGCGTGCCGTATGTGATAAATATATATTCGGGCTTAGTATCTGCCGAAAAATCTGCGCTTATTCTGCAGGTGATATCCTCACTTATATAGCTGAAGCGGGATAGAATGTCGCAGGGCTCCGATGCGTTGGAATAACGGATGGCAACGGGGCCGCCAAGTTTTTCTGCAAAGCGTAGCATCTCACGAAGCGATGCGTAGCTCGCAGGCGCAAGAAGTGTCATATTCGGTATATGAGAGATAAATGACACATCGAAAATACCGTGATGTGTTGCTCCGTCGCCAAGGGCAAGCCCCGAGCGATCTATCATAATCTTGACGGGTAGATTCTGCAGAGCAATATCGTGAAGCAGGCTATCGTATCCCCTCTGCAGGAATGTGGAATAGAGAGCGACGAAGGGGCTGTGCCCTGCTGCCGCCAAACCAGCCGCAAAGGTAAGCGCGTGCGCCTCGGCAATTCCCACGTCAAAGTATCTGTCGGGGAATTTTTCGCCAAAGCCCTCAAGTCCGGTGCCAATGCCCATAGCGGCGGTCACACCGACTATTTTTTCATTTTTCTCTGCCATTTTCACAAGCTCGTCGGAGAACACCATGCCAAAGCTATCATTGTTATATCTGCTGACACTGTGATAACCATCGGGCGAGCTTTCGGCTGGCTCGTAGCCCTTACCCTTTACGGTCTTAACATGTACTACACAGGTCTTGCCCGATCGTTTGGCAAGAGTAAGCGCCTTGCAGAGTGCATCATAATCGTGGCCGTCTATAGGTCCGATATAATAAAGTCCAAGCTCCTCGAAGTAATTTGGCTTGTAAACTAACTTTTTGATAATTCGTTTGATAAATCTGAGCAACGCTCTGATCGGCTTGCCAATCAGAGGAAGCTTATCGAGAAATCTCTTGGTTTTTTCTTTGAATTTTGCATACCTTGGAGATACGCGAACCCTGGACACATAGGATGCAAACGCTCCCTTGGTAGAGGAAATTGACATTCCGTTCTCGTTAAGAATAATAACGAGGGGGAGTTTTTTGGGACAGTTATTGAGCGCCTCGTGAGCCATACCGCCCGTCAATGCTCCGTCACCTGTCACACATACGGTGTGACAATCCCTGCCCGAAAGGCTATCTGCCCTCGCCATACCGAGCGCGGCAGAAATCGATGTTGAAGAGTGTCCTGCGCCAAATGCATCGTGCTCACTTTCACGCATTGAGGTGAAGCCCGAGAGACCTCCCGTTGTACGAAGCTTGTCAAAATCGTCCTTTCTTCCCGTCAGGATCTTGTGAACGTAGGACTGATGGCCAACGTCAAAGATGATATGGTCCTTAGGAGAGTCGAAGACGGTGTGCATAGCAAGCGTAAGCTCTACAACGCCGAGATTTGAGGCGAGATGCCCTCCCCTCTCCCTCGTGCTTTCGACGAGAAAATCTCTTATCTCGCGGGAAAGAGCGGGGATATCGTCTTTATTCAGTTTTCTAAGGTCGGACGGAGAATTTATTCCGTCAAGCAATGAATATTTCATACCTGCTCCTTTCCTTCTTTTTTGTGTGTTTACTCTGCTGTGGGAGACTTTCCAACTATTTTAACGTAAGCGCGGTAGAAGGCCGAATAATCTCCGTATCCAACCTTTTCCGCAGCTCCAAGAGCCGTGACACCCGACTCAATAAGTCCCTTGGCATATATTATTCGCTTTTGATTAACGTAAGCATGCACCGAAATTCCGCTGTAGCTCTTAAAGGCTCGGCAAAGGTGATATTTGCTGACGAAAAATCTGCGGGCAAGCCTGTCAAGACTTATATTTTTCTTGAAGTTTGCATTCAGATATCTTGCAACTCTCGCGCCAAGCTCATCCTCAGGCACGACTGCCCGCTCTCCCTCTGTCGCAGAGAGAAGAATAACGATTTCTGAGAGTAAGGCTTGCGTATAGGCGAGCCTTTCCTTCTCGCCAAGGCGCTCTGCCATATCGAATCTATCAAACAGCGAAACAAAGGAATCGGAGGCAAGCTCCGGATAATAGAAGCTTCCACGACTCTCGTCCCTGTCGCTTAACGAATCAAGCATTGTGGCAACCGCCTCGGGAAGTGACGATCGAGTAAAGTGTACGGTATATCCCTCTGCATACTCCGTCCGATCAAGCTCTACTCTATGATATGCCATTGGAGGAATAAGGATAAGGCTTCCGGGAGTTGCCCTGTACTCGCCGCCCTCTACGATGTATCTTGCGGAGGCTGACAGATGGTAGGTAATCTCAAATCTATCATGACAGTGATCGCCACCAAGGCGCTCAACATATTCATCGCCAGAGAAGTAATTTATAGAAATGCTCTCGCACGAAAGCTCGTATCCGTTTTTCACCTACCTGCGCCCCCTTTCAAATTTCAATAATATTTCATATTATTGTATCATATTTGAGCAACTTTTGCAAGGGGATTTATAAAAATATCATAGTTTTAGTATATTTCTCTTTTATTCTATGTGTTTCAAAGACGAAATAGTAGAAAAGTGGGGTTGATTTTTGCTTTGGTGTAAGATATAATGTAAATAAAAGGAGGTAACGAAAATGAAGAAATTTATAGCGTTGGTATTGTGTATGCTGACCTTGTTTGCGTTTTCTGCTTGTTCCACTCCTATCTATCCCGGATTGCCCGATATTAGCGAAGATCCAATGAAAGGCATTGAGATCTACTGTTGGCAAGAGGTTGGCGAATGGAAATGCGGCGGCACAGTAGGCACGAACAGACAAAAGTTCGATGAAGAAATACGTTCTTTGCAGGTTGTAACGATACCGCAAATGAAAAGAATCCTTGAGAAAAAAGGACTTACCGATTGCTTCTGCGTCGTACTCGTTGACCTTTCGGGCGACGAGGTTGTATATCTTGACGTCGAGGAAAACATTACACAAATTGCAACACTTGAAATGGAATTAGGCAAAGCTGAATAATATAAGGTGTAGCGAATGAAAAAAACAATATCAATACTTTTATTGCTTTCGCTCTGCCTCTCGCTTACAGCTTGCGGTAATCAAACGACAAAGGAAATATCCTGCGAGGAAATTATAGCGGCATACGAGGATGCAGGTTATTCTGTATTATACCACGGTCATGAGAATGATGAAAGCTATAACGACCTTGGTATGTACTGCTGTTTTGAAATACGCGATCCTGACAATGAGAACAACTATATGTACGTTAACCGCTATTTCAACGAGGAAGATGCAAAGGAGGCAAGCGAGGAAGAACGGTTTCACCCTATACTTTGGCTATTCTTCGGCATATTTGGTGAATGGCGTTGGCTTCACACAGGATGCTATGGAGATCTGACCTACTCAACCTTTGACGTTAAAATGATAAGACCGTTGAGAAATCTGATAAGGAGTAAATAATGATAAGAAAAAGTGATTTTCCAATACTTGAATTTGATAATGACAGAGATGCGCTGATAACTCCGCAGATGTTCGGCGAGGCACACGGCAGTCTTGGGACAGACAAGCTGATAATAAGCTTCTTCAAGGATGCTATCAATACCCTGCTTGACGAGGGGAAAATAGTAGTTCATAAGATTATCAAGGGTGAGAATAATCTTGTTTTATACAAATTCGTGGACGATGACGTTCTGCTGATGCACGGTATTATCGGCTGCGCGGCAACGGGCGGTTATCTTGACGAGCTTACGGGCTGCGGAATCAAAAAAGTTATGTTCTGCGGTGGCGGTGGCGTGCTTGATAAGAACATTGAAGTAGGCGAGCTGCTTGTGGTTGAGGGCGCAATACGCGACGAGGGCTTTTCTTATCACTATATTGAGCCGTCTAGAATTGTTTACTCGCAGGCAGACGTAAGAGAAAAAATTTGCGACTACTTAACCGAAAACGGTGTTCCCTACACAACAGGTATCGTGTGGACAACCGATGCCTTTTACCGCGAAACAAGAGAAAAAATTGCCCTCAGAAAAGCCGAGGGCGCGCGTATAGTCGAGATGGAGCAGGCAGGATGTCTTGCTGTTGCGCAGTTCAGAGAGATTAAGTACGGAGCGATAATCTACGGTGGCGACGACGTATCGGGCAGCACGTGGGATTCAAGAATGTGGCGCGACAGAGGAAGTATTCGGTATAACATGATCGAGATCTGTAGAAATCTTGTAAAGGATATTTAAAATGAGGCAGAAATTGGTTTTAATGAAGGTGTGCTTTGAGTATGCAAAGCAGATAGCAGAATACAGGCAGGAGTTTCTTGACTGTGGTGACTCTATGGACGGATGCGGATCGCTCCGCAGAATTGAGGATCCATTCGAGTATATACAGCGAAGCATTGACTGTGAAAATTTAGAAACAATGGGAAAAGACCGTATTGAAAAGGGTCGTGTTCCCGCTACGCAGTTTATGCTGATAAGGGAAACGGACAACCGACTTATCGGCATGATACAGATTCGTCATTACTTTAACGACTACCTGTCAAAGTTTGGTGGACATATCGGATACTCGGTAAGACCAAGCGAAAGGCGTAAGGGATATGCTAAAGAGATGCTGAAGATGGCTCTTCCCTATTGCAAGGAAATTGGGCTTGACAAGGTGATGATCACATGTATTGACTCAAACGTGGCGAGTGAGAAAACCATTTGTTCGTGTGGCGGTGTATACGAATCAACCATATATGAGCCTGACGAAAAGGTGAATTTAAAAAGATTCTGGATCTCTCTATAAAAAAAGCAGATTGCAAAAGCAATCTGCTTTTTTTATTCAACATTGAGTCCAAAGCCAAACATCTTAACTAATCTTGTTAAATATCCTGTAGCCATTGTTGCGTCGGAGGGATCATCGGGTGCTTTATCCCTAAAGCCATAGCCGCCGCCCGTGGCACCAATGATATCGGTTCCTGACGGTATAGTAAGGCTGTCAAGGTGTTTGGGACAAAACACGTTTCCACCATCGCCAAAGGCATTAAATGCCAGTTCGACCGTTTCCAATGGAATAGTATACTCGGTCTGATTCTTTGCAAGGGGATATTTTATCAAAGTATAAAGCGACTTCGTGAACAAAACGCCATCCTTTGAGGTAAAGCAAGGATTTTCATCGCTTACTATATAGCCTTCGATGCTATTACAGTTATCAAAAGCGAAATCCCAAATAAACCTTACCGTTTTGGGAATGCTGACCGACGTAACGTCAAGATTTATAAGGTTATTTTTATCATACTCTATTATAGATCCCGTTGTCAATAATCCATTGTCGGAATCGTATTTTCCAATACAAACGACACGAAGACTGTCTCCATTATGGCTAACCGTTTCAGGAATTATTACGTCTCCCTCGCATGCAATATCAATCAAAGCAAGGCTCTTAAAACCAATAAGAACGTAGCTGAGACCGTCTTTTTCAACAATTTCATCACGCAGCATCAATCCGTTCGTGTCATAGGGCTGTTTTGCTCGCTCGGGAAGCTTATAGCTATAGTTGACTCCTGTGGCGCTGGAATCATCGGGAGTATGATCCTGTATGAAGGTTGTACTTTTAACAGTGCCACCATCGCTCCAGTTTACAATAGTATCGTCGGTTACGCAGAAGTAATTGTGTCGAACACCCAGCATCCATCTGGGCTGATCGTCCCAAGTAAGATCATACCAATACCACTGTCCATCATCAAGCTGTACCAGATTCCACGCGTGTGGTTCACCCGAATATCCGGTGACAAAAATATTTTCTATATCACAGTAGTTCAAAATAAGCTGGAAGCTCTTAGCATAAGATTCACAAACACCCCGCCCCTCAAGGAGCACACCTAAAATATTATGCGCAGAATTAGCGCTTGAGGGAGTAATGCCGTCTGCCTCATATGCATAGTCGGCATCCTCAATTATGTGATCATGAAGACCAAGGGTAATTCGGTAAGCATCTGCCTCACCTTCAAGGGCAGTTATTTGCTCCTCTACCGCTTTATAAATATCTGCATTGATCTGCTCGCGCACCTCGCCGTCTATATATTCCTCGTCAACCAACAGAGTGATATATTCGTCGGTGTATGTAATTTTACCGGATATCCAATAATAAAGTGGATGATCCTTTACGTAGGCGCACCATACGGATATAGCATCAGTGGCCGTTATACCATTATCCGAAAAGCATATCTCTGCCGCGTAATAAATATCATTTTCTCCATTTTTCTTTTCTTGGGCATCGTTAACAGAGCTATGAAAATCCGATGCCGCAAGATCGATCTCCTCATAGAAATCAGCCATTTTTTCCCCGTTATCAAGCTCAAAAAGCGACTTATATGCATAGTCACCGTGATAGTGATCGGGCGTAGAATAGTTTCCTGAGAAAATGGACATCTGCTTGATCAGTATCTCACCGCAGGTGGAGCAATGCTTTCCCTCTGTTCTTCCCGGAGCATTGTCAGTAAGAGGTATTGCAGGATCAATAACCTCGTTGTGCCCAGTGGCACTTATGTCTTGAATGCCCGAAATAATTACAAGGCATTCAGAGCAATACTTTCCAGCAGTCTTTCCATTCTCTGTACAGGTAGCGGGATATCCTTCATAATCTGCCTCGGTATGAGCGATCTTATTTAGAACTCGAGTCTGTGTTTTATCACAATAAATGCAGAATCTTTCCTCCTGTCCCTTTTGCGAGCAAGTCGGCTCCTCGGTTATTTCCCAATCGGTATATTCACATTGATGCCCTCCAACAAGAGTGGAAACGATGCTGCATCCTGTTAATAGCAGGCTTGCCATAATCACAAGTATCAGGGTTAAAGCTTTTCTCATAGAAATTCTCCCTCATTAATTAATGTAGAAAAGATCAGCAGAATCTTCTCTTGCCTGTTTCAAGGTTCTTGAGAACTCTGACAGCAACTCCAACCACGTGCACCTTGTCAACAACGATGTCATCAAGGCTGGGATTTTCGGGATGAAGAATATATCTGCCGTTCTTCATATCACGATAAAATCTCTTGAGGGTTGCGCTCCAACCGTCAGAATACTCATCCTCGACCATTGCAACAACAATCTCGCCGTCTATAGCGGTATTCTGCTTACGCACGTATACAGTATCACCGTCATTGATTCCCGCCTCGATCATAGAATCGCCGCGGGCGATAAGACCAAAGTACTCGCCGTAGCCGAGTAAGCCAACGTTAATGGGAATATACTCTTCTACCTCCTCAATAGCAAGAACGGGCTGACCGCAAGCAATAGAGCCTACGACAGGCATCATTACGTAGTTCTCGGGGAGAATGGGCGCGTCGGAAAGAACGGTCTGGTACCTACCGTATTTCTCAATAAGTCCATCGTCCATAAGTCGGTTCATATACTTTGAAACTGTGGATTTAGCCATACCAAGTGTATCGCCGATCTCCTGAGTGGTGGGGCAAACTCCGCGATCCTTCATAAAGTCGGTGACGAAGCGATAAACCTCCATTTTTCTCTCATCATTCTTAGGTCTCATAATAAATCTCCTTTAGTTTTCGTGGGGGCGAACAGGAGTTCGTTAGCTTATTATAACATACGAACAGGAGTTTGTCAATAGAAAAAGGCGAGTTTTCTCGCCTTTTTCTTATTTTAATGCGTCCGCCTTATATCTCTCGGTTTCAATATAGGGCTTGTCATCCTTTGAATAACCCCAATCTTCTTGCAAACATTCAAGGATCCTGTCATAGGTTACGGCTACCCTTTCCTTATCGCCGAGTATTTTATAAATCGTTGCAATGCCCTGAAGAGAATCTGAATATCTTGGTGCTTTTTCGTATTTCCATGAGCGCTCGTAAAGCTCAAGTGCCCTGCTGTAATTGCACTTTCTTGCATAATACTGCACCGCCTCGAAAAGATAGCCACAATCCTCGGGATGAGCGGCAATGCCAGACTCAATTATGGAGTCAGCAGTGGAAACGTCATATCTGGCAAGCGCAATATATGCCTTGTAAACGTCTACCATAACGGGATTTGCCGACGGAAGTGTGGCAAAGATCTGTAAATATCGCTCGGCCTCGTCAGCCCTGTTGTCTGCCAAAAGATTGTCGATAAGATAATAATATGGCAAAGAGGACTTCGGCTCGCCTTTATCCGTAGAAACAACTTTCTTATAAAAATCTATCGCACCCGAGTGGTTTCCTATGTTCCAGTCCCAAATTGTATGTCCCTCTGCCTTGTTAAGCAGCCATTGGCAGTCCTTTTTGGCAGGATCTGAAAGTATTGCTTCCCTGCCGTATTTACTGACTCTGAGACTGTCAGCCTCCATGCGATGATGATAAAGATTAGCTAACAAAGAAAGGACTGAAGTCTTGTTTTTCCCTTCTTTAAGCTGATCATGCAGAAAGTTCTCATACTCCTTAAAGGTCTGTTCTGAAAACTCCTCCTCTATCTCTATTCTGTTTTCTATCCGTCGAAGCTTTTGCTCGGTTGTCAGGTCGAAAAGCTCGTCAATGCTTATGCCAAAGCTTTCGGCAATATCGGGAAGCAGTGTGATGTCGGGCATAGTAATTCCGTTTTCCCACTTGGAAACAGACTGCGGGCTTACACCTAGCTTGACAGCTAATTGATCCTGTGTCATCGACGCTGTGGTTCGCATCTGCCTTATTTTTTCGCCTATTTTCATACATTTTTCTCCTTCCAAAATATTTGGTAGAAACGTTTCTTTGATTTAATTATACTCTCAAGCTTTGGCAAAGTCAATAACTTGTTTTTATATTTGACTCAACCAAACGGATAAAAATAAATGTAAAAAAAGATTTTTCACCTTGACTACGATATATAAAAAAAGTATAATATAAAATATCAGATTAAGAAAGAAGTGGTAAAAATGTTAAAAGTAAAATATGTTTCAATTCTTGGCGATAGTATTTCAACATATCAAGGTGTCTCCAATGATGCCTCGGTCAACTCTACCCTTTCCACTAATCCTTCCTATTATAGAGGTGCTTTTCCTCTTGAGAAAACCTATTGGATGCAAGTAATAAACAATCTCGGTCTGACTCTGTGTGTAAACAATTCCTGGTCGGGCGGTAATCTTAGTGGCATTGACGATGAAAGTGCCGGCGTAAACCGTGCGCATCAGCTATCCAGAGATTCGGGCGAGATTCCCGATCTTGTTATAGTTTTTATGGGCATGAATGATCTTGGACGTGGAGTTGACGCCAGTGTGTTTGCTAAAGATTACTGCAAAACGCTTAATATAATTAAGGAAAGCTTCCCGCTTGCAAAGGTTTGTTGCGTAAACCTCCCCGACAGGGATATTTACCTCAAAGCTCGTGCCGAGCTTTTCAATGAAGCTATAGAAAACGCCGTGAAAGTCGCAGGTAAGAATTTCTTTATAGCCGATCTGTATCGCAGCCGCTTGAACAACGACTTCTACTATATGAATACCGTAGACGGTCTTCATCCTGATGAGGATGGAATGAGAATAATAGGCGAGATTGTTGAGGAAGCAATTAAGAAATTAATATAAAAGGGTTGGTTATTAGATTAATTATGAATAAAAAATTCAAACAATATAGAATCACTAAATATAATCCTATATATAGGATGAACGGAATTTATACTAAGGATGAATGGATATCTATGTACGATGTGGGAAAAATGTACGATGGAAAAACATTCACTTTTGAAGAATACTTAACGGTTGAAAAATCCTACCTTAATGTTATAAAGAAAATTTTACAAGGAGTAAATATTAAGAGAGTAAGAATCAAACAAGGGGAAAACATGTACTCCAAGTTGAATAATTCTGTATTATGTTCTCAAGAAGAAGTTTTATTAGTAGCTAGAGGATGCTTAAGAGAAGAATTTTGGTGTAAGCTTGTATCAAAAGACTTTTTTGTTCATTTCGGATATGACTACTATATGTATATAGGCGCAAACATTGAAGAAGATCATATGTCTGAAATCGCACGCGAAAATGGTTTATTTTCGGAATTAATTCAACAGTCTCTGCACTATATTTGATAATTGGTTGAGTTGTTTTTCACAATGTACAAATATCACCAAAGGTAAAACACTTCATATTCACTGTTTGTTCGAGCCCAAAGATGAATACAAACGAAAAAGCAAAGAAAAAACACCGCATAGTTGCGGTGTCTTTTCTTTATGGCTCCCCGAACTGGGCTCGAACCAGTGACATCATGATTAACAGTCATGCGCTCTACCG